>NZ_QRGQ01000011.1:0-76764 GCF_003367205.1 Arthrobacter sp. RT-1 | reverse complement strand
GGCGGGGCCGGTGGATGATCCACCGGCCCCGCCGCTGTTACGATGGCAGCCAGATCCCGGCTGCCCCTTTTGAAAGGCCTCAATGACTGTTGTACCCCTGCCTCTCGAGCAGAACCATCGCGGCGACACCCTGGTCCACGGTTCCGACGGCGGCTCCGAAGTCCGGCGTTCGGTGCTGCCCGGCGGAGTGCGGGTGCTGACAGAGGCGATGCCCGGGCAGAGGTCGGCCACCATCGGTTTCTGGGTGGGCGTCGGTTCACGCGACGAGGCCCCGGGCCAGCACGGCTCCACCCACTTCCTTGAACACCTGCTGTTCAAGGGCACCAAGCGCCGCACCGCCCTGGAAATCGCGTCAGCCTTCGACGAGGTGGGCGGCGAGTCCAACGCCGCCACTGCGAAGGAAAGCACCTGCTACTTCGCCCGGGTCCTCGACACGGACCTGCCGATGGCCATCGACGTCATAGCGGACATGATTACCGGCGCAGTCCTGGACCCTGCCGAGATGGAGCAGGAACGGGACGTCATCCTCGAGGAAATCGCCATGGACAGCGACGACCCCACGGACGTCGCCCATGAGCACTTCGTCTCGGCCGTCCTTGGCAGCCACCCCCTGGGCCGGCCCATCGGCGGAACCCCCGCTGCGATCAAGGCTGTTGCCCGGGACTCCGTCTGGGAGCACTACCGCCGCTACTACCGGCCGGACGAACTCGTGATCACCGCGGCCGGCGGGCTGGACCACGACGTCGTCTGCGACCTTGTGGTTGACGCCCTTGAATCGGCCGGCTGGTCCCTGGAGACGAACGCCTCACCCGTGAAGCGCCGCTCAACCGAACGCGCCCTCATTACCGGTACCGCTGGTCTGCACGTGGTCAAGCGCGCTGTGGAGCAGGCCAACATCATCATGGGCTGCCCCACCATCGTCGCGACCGATGACCGCCGCTACGTGATGAGCGTCCTGAACGCTGTCCTGGGCGGGGGCATGTCCTCCAGGCTGTTCCAGGAGATCCGCGAAAAGCGCGGCCTGGTCTACTCCACCTATTCGTTTGCGTCCTCCTACGCTGATGCCGGCTACTTTGGCATGTACGCCGGGTGCACGCCGTCCAAGGTGCGGCAGGTGCTGGACCTGCTGGGCGTTGAGCTGGACAAGCTTGCGGAGCACGGCATCTCCGACGACGAGCTCCGCAAGGCGGTCGGCCAGCTGTGCGGCGGCATCGTGCTTGCCTTGGAGGACACCGGTTCACGGATGTCCCGCCTGGGCCGCGCAGAACTTGTTTCCGGTGAGTACCAGGACATCGACGAAACGCTCCGTCTCATCAAGGCGGTGACTGCCGAGCAGGTCCAGGACCTGGCAGCCGAGCTCGCGGCGGCCCCGCGGACAGTTACTGTGGTTGGACCGTTCGAGGAAACGGAAACCTTCGGTCTCTGACCTTCACAACGAAGTCACACGCGTTGAGCCTGCGCGGGCTTACGATGGGGCCATCCGTCGTTGCTGCGCGGTGTGGGAACTGGTGTGAGGGGTGGAACGCATGAGTGAAACCCCTTCGCCCCATGATCACCCGGCACTGTCCAGCCTCCTCGGCCACTGGCGCGGGAGCACGCGCCTGGCTGCCGGCCCGTGGGGACCGGAACGTACCGTGGAAGCCGACGTTACCTACCTTCGGGTGGCCAGCGGGTTCGGCGTTGTGCAAACATATAGCCACCGAGAGCCGGACGGGACGCACTTCGAAGGCCACGGCATGTTCACGGTGGACCCTGACCATCCTGATGTTCTCTGGTACCACGCGGACACCACAGGTCCGGTGCCGGCGGTTCCGGACCGCTGCACCTGGCGAGGGGGTGTCCTTCGTGTGGAGCGCCACGGCAGTGCCGGCTGGACCCGCCACTCAGTGCGCCTTGACGGTGACCTCCTGATACATGTGACGGAGCTCCGGTCGCGCGGGCCTTCCAGGACGCAACCCGGCGGCGGGAGCGCTGAAAATGCCGGCGCTGATGGCACAGGCTCGACTTACACGCTGTTCATGACCTCAACGTTCACGCGGGCCTGACGGCCGAAGTTCCCGAGGACACTTTCTGATGAGCGAGGCGCCAGGTTCACGCCAGTACGGATTCACGTCAGGACCGGAATACAGTTCCCCAGGTCCCAGTTTTCCAGGGCCATGTCCTTTTGTGGGTCCGGTGGGAGGACGATGGGCATGGCGTAGAAGTCGTCCCACGCGGGGTCGTAGGGTGCGATGTCGCCGGCGTCGATGAGGTTGTTGTCTTCTGGTTCTTCACAGGGTGGTTCCAGCAGGTGCGGCACGTTATTCATTTCCTGAACCAGTATGTTGTCCGGCCAGATGGTTTGTTCCCGGTCGGGTTGTTCGCTGGTGTAGTGGCGGCCGGTGGGTGAGGTCCAGCCTGGTGGTTTGGTTTTTGTTGCTTCTGTGGGTGTCCAGCCGCTGTTGTGTTTGAGGCGGTGGTGCTTTGGGCAGAGTTGTGCCAGGTTGCTGATGCCGGTTGTTCCGCCGTCTTGCCACGCGGTGAGGTGGTCGGCGTCGTTGTCCAGGGCGTTGTTGTTGCAGCCGGGGAAGGTGCATTTGCCGTCCCGGAGGGTCAGGGCTTGTCGCATTGCTTTGGTGATCCGGTAGCTGGTGCGGCCTATTTCGAGGGGTGCTCCGTCGCGTGGATCGACGAGGACGCGGGTGAAGGAATCTGCGCCTTCCGTGAGGAGTTTGCGGGCCATGGACGCGGGGATGGGGCCGTAACCGTCGAGGCTGGCGGGTTCGTCGGTGTGGCCGAACAGGGCGAACACGGGGACGGTGACGATGACGTCCGCCCGCGGGGTCGGAATCTTCCCGACTTCCGGGTCGCCGGGAAACGCGCTGGTTGCGGGATCGCTAAGGCTCGTGGTTCCGTGGTCGCCGGCGCTGCCCGCCTCCATGGACGCCGCTGCCAGGGCGTCGGGGATGCCGAGGTCTGCTGCTGGTTCGTCGGACCCATCGAGCGTGGCAAGCCCGATGAACCCTTCGGGGAGTTGTTGGACAGCTGCACCGTTGTCATGGGAAGCCCGCCCGGGGGTGCGGATGCCGGTGTGGCAGGCGCCCGCGCTGTTGCTGTCCGGGATCCTGTCGTCCGCCCCGCTGACCCCCGCCCCGCTGGCCCCCGCGGTGCGGCCAGCCGCCGTGGCGGTGGTGCCGGTGCTGAGGAGGCGGCGGGTGAACTCGTCAGCTTTGATCTGAGTAAGGGTTCGGGTTTCGTTGGGCCCTTGCAGGCCGCGGGCGATGGCCGTGGTTCTGTTCCAGGCCGCCAACGCGGAGTCGGCCGGGAGGTAGGCCGAGATCCAGGCCATGCCGTCCCGGTCAGGGGTGAATTCGACCCGCCGGTCCGCAACACCCTTGGCATGCCGTTTCTCGATCGACTCCGGATGATGCCGTTCCCGCCAAGCCCGCACCTTTGACCTCAACCGTGAAGGCACCAGCTGCCCAGCCGGACAGCCCCGCGCAGGATCCGGCGCATCCGGGTCCAGGAAATGATCTGCCAAGGCCACAGCGCCGGCGTGGTCCAGGTTCTCGGTTTCGTCGGCGATGATCCGGGCGTGCTGCCATGAAAGGGACCCGGTGGACAGCGCCTCAAAGGCGGTAGGCAGCGAGCACACCCGACGGGACTGGGCCAGGAACGCGGCCGCTGCCCCGGAGCTGACGGTCAGGATCCCGGCGATTTCTTCCACTGCCGATATTTCCGTGTAGGTGCGGTCGTGGGTGGAGGCGCCGGGTGGCGTCATGGCGTGCTGCAGGTCGAGGCACTGGACGGCATCGCGGGCCTTGAGCGCGGCGACCTGCGCCTCGAGTCGCTTTTCCAGGCCCAGCCGCTCCAACCGGTTCCGGTAGAACCGGTCCAGCAGATCAATGCCGTCGCCGCCATCAGCCCCCAGTGAAGCAGCCGCAAGGGCTTCCTCTTCAAGGAACAGCGCGTTCATGGCAGCCGTGGTGGCAAAAATACCCTCCATTGGTGCTGACAAGGCCGCGCCGTTTCCCATACAAGAATCATCGCGGGAGGCACTGACAATTTGTAGTGGAGCAGCTGCGACGGCAGGCAACAGCGCTGTCCCGTCAGCTCCGGAGCCCCTGCCGTTTCCCATACAGGAATCATCGCGGGAGGCACTGACATTCTGGCCGCCAGCAATCCGTCGGGCGGATCCGCGGCATGACCAAGGGGCGGATATGCCACGAGCCGCTGGGAAATCGAGCCGCTACGGAAACCGCCACTATAGAAATACGGCGCGGTGAGGGCTTTATCCGCCGGCGAACGGAGGCAGCACGTCAACCACATCATCGGGTCCCACAACGGTTGACTGGTCGCGCACCGCCACCTCGTTGAGCAGGAAGCTGCTGCGCGACAGGATGCGGGCCAGCGGGGGAGTACCGGCAGGCGGTTCAGGGCGCTCCACGGACAGGACGGCTTCGAGCAGCTCCGCCACGGTAGCGCCTTCCGGCAGGTCGAACTTTTCTTCCTCAACTCCCGCAGCAGCGCGCGCGGCAGCGAAGTAACGTACATTCATCACAATTCAGCCCCCGATGGCGCTCATGCTGCGGTCCGGCTGGACGAAGTCCGGAGCGTCAAGTCCCACGTGGTCCATGCCGTGGGCCTTTGGTTTGATCCACATGGCATCCTGCCACCGCCGTGCCAGGTCATCGTCGCCGGCACCTGACCGCAGGAGGCCCAGGAGGTCGAACTCTTCCCGTGAGAACAGGCAGCTCATGATCTTGCCCTCGGCTGTAATCCGGGTGCGGCGGCAGTCCGAGCAGAACGGCTCCGTCACTGAGGCGATAATTCCTACGGTTCCCAGCACGGGACCGGTGGCATCAGCGGTCCCGGCCACCCGGCGTCGTACTTCAAAGCGTTCGGCAGGGGCGCCGTCACGGGCCCGGGGATCCGGGGTGAGGACGAAGTCGGCGGACAGCAGGCCGCGGATCTCCGCCGCCGTGATCATATTCCGCCGCGTCCAGCCGTGGTCGGCATCCAGCGGCATCTGTTCGATGAAGCGCAGCTCGTACCCGCGCCCCAGCGCCCAGGCGAGCAGCGACGGCGCTTCGGCATCATTGATGCCCCGCATCAGCACGGCATTGAGCTTGACCGGGCCCAGCCCGGCGGCCCACGCGGCATCCACGCCGGCCAGGACCTGGTCCAGGAACGGCCGGCGGGTCAGTTTGGTGAAAGTTTCCTCGTGCAGGGAGTCCAGCGACACGTTGATGCGAGTCAACCCGGCAGCCTTCAGGGAGGCCGCCTTCTTGGCCAGGCCCACAGCGTTGGTTGTCATGGAGATGGGCAGGGCGGGATGGTTGCGACGCAGTTCCGTGATGATGCCCACCAGGTCGTGCCGGACCAGCGGTTCGCCGCCGGTGAGCCGCAGTTCGCGGACGCCGAGGTGGTCCACACCGATCCGGACAATCCGGACGATCTCGTCGGCTGTCATGACGGCCTGCTTCGCGAGCCATTCCAGCCCCTCGGCGGGCATGCAGTACGTGCAGCGGAGGTTGCATTTGTCCGTGAGGGACAGCCGCATGTCGGTGGCCCGGCGCCCGTAGCGGTCCACAAGCCCGGCCCCGGCATCCGCCGGGCGGGCAGCCGGGACCGACCGGTCATCCTCCCGGGGCTGCGGCATTCCTAGCTGGACAGTCATGAATTCAGGCTACGCCACGATAGGCCGTAGATCACACCGATGACCACGGAGTGGGCTGCAGGCAGAATCCCCTACGGGCCGGCGCTCCCCGCCAGCCGCGAACCTATGCTGGAGGTGTGAACAGCTCCCAGCCACAGCAGGAAACGCACGACGGCGGCACGGGCCTTGGGGAGCGCACCGGCAGTCTCCGGCACCAAGAGTTAACGCAACACTCCCGGCGCCGCTTTGCGGCTGCCGCCGGTGCTGTCGCGGTGGGTGCCGCTGTGGTGGCAGGGGAGCTCCTGGCGGGAGTGTTCAGCCCCTCATTCTCACCGATGACGGCGGTGGGCGGCGCCGTCATCGACGCTGTTCCGCCCGGCGTCAAGGATTGGGCCGTGGCGCTGTTCGGGACGGCGGACAAGGTTGCCCTCCTGGTGGGCATGGGGCTGGTCATCGCAGCCCTGGCCGCACTGGCCGGAGCTGCGGAAGACCGGCGTCGCTACGCCGGCGTGGTGATTGTTGGCGTGTTCGGGCTGGTGGGAGTGGCGGCGGTCCTGACGCGTGCCCACTTGACTCCCGTAGCCCTGGCCCTGCCGCTCGTTACCGCGATCGTTGCTGCACTTCTGCTGGGATACCTGATCCGCAGGCTGCAGGAATGGGCCGGCCAAGCGCGTGACAGCGCCGTTATGCCCGGAACCGCACGTCGGCGCTTCCTGCAAAACCTGGCCGGAGGTGCGGCAGCCACGGTGATCGGCGGAATCCTGGCAGGTATGTGGCGCGGCGCCACTGCCGGTGTCAGCGAAGCGAGGGAACGTGTAAAGCTTCCCAGGGCCGCATCTCCGGCGCCGCCCATCCCTGCCGGAGCTGAAGCCGGGCTGGACGGGATGCAGCCACTGGTCACTCCCAACCGCGACTTCTACCGGATCGATACTGCCTTGTCCGTGCCAGCGGTCAATCCCGACACCTGGGTCCTGAAAGTCACCGGCATGGTGGACCGCGAGATTGAGTTGGACCTCGCCGGGCTCCTGGCCAAACCGTTGATCGAACGCCATGTGACCATCGCCTGCGTGTCCAACACGGTGGGAGGGGACCTGATCGGCAACGCCCGCTGGCTGGGCTGGCCCGTGCGCGAACTGCTGGCCCTGGCAGGCCCGCAGCCGGGCGCCGACATGGTGCTTTCGCGCAGCACCGACGGCTGGACTGCGGGTACCCCGCTGGACGTGCTCACCGACAGCAGGGACGCCCTGCTGGCCGTGGGCATGAACGGCGAGCCCCTGCCGCTCGAACACGGATTCCCCGTCCGCCTGGTGGTGCCGGGGCTGTACGGGTACGTCTCCGCGACAAAGTGGGTCACCGAACTCAGAGTCACCAGGTTCGCCGACGATGCCGCCTACTGGACACCCCGGGGCTGGTCCGAACGGGGGCCCATCAAGATGTCGTCCAGGATCGATGTGCCCCCGGGCGGGCGGCGGTCCGTGGCGCCGGGGACGGTGATGTTCGGTGGCGTCGCCTGGGCGCAGCATACGGGCATCAAAAAAGTGGAGCTTCGCATCAACCGCGGGCCGTGGCGGGAAGCCGGCCTTGCCCCCGGTATTTCCGTGGATACCTGGTACCAATGGAAGCTCGGGGTGGACCTTAACCCGGGGCAGTACGAAGTCCAGGTCCGCGCCACCGACCTTCGCGGCACAGCGCAGGACGAGCAAGCACGGCCGGTCGCGCCGGACGGAGCCACGGGGTTCCACACCGTTAGAGTGGACGTGAAATCCTGACGGCCGCAACCGAAGGCGTACCCATGACCAGCCCGCACCCGCACGGCCACCTCCATGAAGCAGTGCACCGGGACGCCGCCCACCGGTCCCGGTCCGTCGCCGACCACCTGGCAGCCGTCACAGAACTCCTCCGCCCCCTGGGAGCACAGGCGCGCACGGAGGTCCTGCCCCTGTCCCAAGCCCTGGGCAGGGGCCTCGTGCACGGAGTCCTGGCGCCGGTGAGCCTCCCGCCCTTCGCCAATTCCCAAATGGACGGCTACGCCATCCGGTGCAGCGACGTGCCCGACGGCGGCGCAGAGTTGCGTGTCGCAGCCCCCGTTCCGGCCGGGGCCGGGGCAGCCGCGCTGGCACAGGGAATGGCGGCGCCCATCATGACAGGTGCCATGATCCCGGCGGGGGCTGACGCCGTCGTACCCATTGAACGGGCCGTTCCGGACCGCTTCCTCGCACCAGGGGAGGAAGCGGCGGTGCGGCTGCCGGCCACGGAACCGGGAACATTTGTCCGTGCGGCCGGAAGCGACATCGCTGCGGGGGAGCGGGCCCTGGCTGCCGGCACGTTCCTGGGCCCGGCCCAGCTGGGGCTGCTCGCCGCCCTCGGCATCCCGGAGGTGGCGGTGTACCAAACCGTCAGGGTGCTACTGGTGACGACCGGGGACGAGGTGGTGGAACCGGGCCTGGAACTGTCCGCCGGCAAGATCTATGACGCGAACGGGACGCTCCTGGAAACGGCCATGAAGCAGGCTGGTCTGCGGGTCCTGCGCGCCGGGATTTCCACCGACAACCCCGAAGAACTGCAGAACCTGCTGCGGAGCCAGGGCGTGGACGCAGACCTGATTGTCACCACCGGCGGGGTGAGCAAGGGCGCCTACGAAGTGGTGCGGCAGGCGATGGCGGACCAGCCGGTCGACTTCCTGCACGTGGCCATGCAGCCCGGCGGCCCGCAGGGGATCGGGACCTTCGACGGCATCCCGTTCCTTGGCTTCCCTGGAAACCCCGTCAGCTGCCTGGTCTCCTTCGAAATGTTCCTCCGCCCGGCACTCTCAGCGCTGCTCGGCGCACCGGCACCACGGCTGCCTCTCCGCGCCCGGCTCCGCCACGCGCTCACGTCCCCGGAACACAAGCACCAGGTGCGGCGCGGCAGCCTGCAGCCGGACGGCACAGTGCAGCTCGAAGGCGGCGAAAGCTCGCACCTCATGCACGCCCTGGCTGGATCCAACGCACTCGTCCATGTAACCGAAGGAGTATCCGCGCTCGCCGCCGGTGATGAGGTGGAAGTATGGATGCTGTGAATTCAGAACAGACCCCCGCCGCGCTGACGCACCTGCGCCAGGACGGCAGTGCCCAGATGGTGGACGTCTCCGCCAAGGCAGAAACCACCCGCGAGGCCACGGCCACCGCCATGGTCCGGACCACGCCGGAGGTGATGGCCCTCCTCGGTTCCGGCGGCCTTCCCAAGGGAGACGCCTTGGCCGTCGCACGGGTGGCCGGCATCATGGCGGCCAAAAAGACCCCGGAGCTGATCCCGCTGTGCCATCCGCTGCCGCTCTCCAAAGTGACGGTGGACTTCGAGTTGGCAGCGGACTTCGTCGCCATCCTGGCAACCGTGAAAACCCGTGGCGTCACCGGTGTGGAAATGGAAGCACTTACCGCGGCGTCCGTGGCCGCCCTGAGTGTGTACGACATGATCAAGGCCGTGGACAAGCATGCGGTCCTTACCGAAATCAAGGTGCTGGCCAAGAGCGGCGGCAAGAGCGGAGACTGGGCACTGTGACCACCCCGAGCATCCCCACGACGTACGGTGCCCCCGAGCCGCACCGGCACGGTGACGTGCAGGGCCGGAAAGCCGGCGTGGTCATCGCGTCCACCCGGGCGGCGGCAGGGATTTACGACGACGAAACCGGCCCCGTGATCACCGACTGGCTGACCGAACACGGCTTTGACGTGTTCCCGGCCATGGTGGTCCCCGACGGCGAGCCCGTGGGGGCCGCCATCCGGGCGCTGCTGACCCAGCGTCCCGCCGTCGTGATCACCAGCGGCGGCACGGGCCTGAGCCCGGATGACCGCACCCCCGATGTCACCCTGCCCCTGCTTGACCGGGAGATTCCCGGGATCATGGAGGCCATCAGGCGCGCCGGTGCGGCCAAAACGCCGCTTGCCGCCTTGAGCCGCGGTTACGCGGGCGCCGCGGGAAGCACGTTCATCATCAATCTCCCCGGATCACCGAAAGGGGTCATGGACGGACTAAGCGTCCTGGACCCGGTGATCGGGCACCTCTGCGACCAGCTGGAAGGCGGACATGGGCACTGAATCAGCATTCGAGGTAGTTTCTGCAGTCCTGAGTGCGGAACCCATCTCCGTGGACCAGGCCATCGCCGCCGTGGAAAGCGACACCGCCGGCGCCGTGGTCAGCTTCAGCGGCGTGGTGCGGAACCACGACGGCGGGAAGCCGGTGGACCGCCTCAGCTACAGCGCGCACCCCACGGCACACGAGGTGATGGCCGACGTCGTCGCGCGGCTCGTGGCGGAGCAGCAGGCATCCGGAACCGGAACTGACACCCCGCCGGTCCGCATCTGGGCCGCGCACCGCATTGGCATGCTGGAGATCGGCGATCCCGCCCTGGTGTGTGCCGTTTCCGCTGCCCACCGCGGCCAGGCCTTTGCCGTGTGCTCGGAACTGGTGGACCGGATCAAGGAACAGGTGCCCATCTGGAAGGAACAGTTCTTTTCAGACGGAACCGTGGAATGGGTGGGCGCGGGAAGCTGACGCTTCCTGCGAGGTAACGCACGCTCCAGGTTCCTTGGCGTGTGCGGCACGCCGGTAGGCTTAACGCCATGACCGAACAACTTCCCGATCCCAAACTGGTGGCCGTCCTGGGCGCCAACGGACGTATGGGCGCCGAAGCCGTAAAAGCCGTTGAAGCCGCCCCCGACATGAAGCTGGTCGCAGCCTTGGGGAGGGGCGATTCGCTGGAGCAGGTGGCCGCTTCCGGTGCCCAATTCCTGGTTGACCTGACCGTTCCGGAAAGCACCGAGGCGAACGTCCGCTTCGCCGTCGAACATGGCATCCACGCCGTCGTGGGCACCACGGGCTGGGACGCCGGCCGCCTGTCCGCGCTGGAAGCACTGCTGGCGGAACACCCGGAAACCGGCGTGCTGATCGCGCCCAACTTTGCCCTGGGCTCGGTGCTGGCATCCGCGTTCGCCGCGAAAGCCTCAAAGTACTTCGAATCCGTGGAGATCATTGAGCTGCACCACCCGGACAAGGTGGACGCGCCGTCCGGCACGGCTGTCCGGACTGCGCAATTGATCGCTGCCGAGCGCAGCGCAGCCCAGGTCCCGCCCAGCCCGGACGCCACCACCAGCGAAGTACCCGGCGCCAGGGGCTGCGAGGTGGACGGCGTTCGGGTCCACAGCGTGCGGCTCCGCGGGCTCGTGGCGCACCAGGAAGTACTCCTGGGCGGTCCCGGCGAGCAGCTGACCCTCCGCCACGACTCCTTCGACCGTGCTTCCTTTATGCCCGGCGTCCTCCTCGGCGTACGCAACGTTGCACGCCACCCGGGCCTCACGGTGGGCCTGGACGGCTACCTGGACCTGGGGCTTTAGGCCGTGGGCGGGTTCCTCGCGGCCTTCCGGAAGAACCGCACCAAGATCTGGGTGGGGGCGGTGACGCTGCTGCTGGTCTTCTACCTGGTGGTGTCCTTCCAGCGCTCGGTCCTTCTCCTGACGGACAGCAACCTGGCCGCACAGGCCATCGGGGCCGCCTACCTGGTGCTGCCCGTCATTGGTGCCTGGGCCCTGATCCGCGAGCTGATGTTCGGTGCCCGCACCGAACAGATGGCAAAGGTCCTGGAGGCTGAAGGCGGGCTGCCCGTGGACGAACTGCCGCGCACCCCCGCCGGACGGATTGTCCGTGCGGCTGCCGATGCCGAGTTTGAAAAGTACCGTGCGGAGGCGGAGGCTGCCCCGGACGACTGGCGTTCCTGGTTCCGGCTGAGCTGCGCCTACGACGCTGCGGGCGACCGCAAACGGGCCAGGGCGTCCATGCGCGACGCCGTCCGGCTGTTCCAGGGGAAGGTTCCCGCCTAGTCGGGGCCGGGGGTCCTGCCCTACCGGAGGGCTTTGGACTGTCCCTTGCCCACCTGGCTGGCTGCATGCCCCAGCCATTCCAGCGGGCCGCGCCACTTCAGCAGGACGAACACCATGCCCACGATGATGGCGGTGGCCGCATGGGCGAAGTACATCCCGTCCTCGGTCCACCCGGCAGGCAGCGGCTTCAGGTAGAAACCTGAAACCACCCAGACGTGGACGGTGTACAGGGTGAGGGTCATGGCCCCGGCTCCGCGCAGCGGCAGCAGCAGGTCCAGGTCCACCCACTCGGCAAGCCGGCCCAGAAGCAGGCACGCACCGATCACTGCCGCCGCCACCGCCGAGGTGTGCAGCAGGTCCAGCGTGGTTCCCGAATGCGGGGCCGCCGATGCCAGCCACCACCATGATCCTTCCTGCGGGATCCCGGTCAGGTTGACCTGCAGGACGCTGTCCAGGGGGTAACCCGGCGAATTCAGGATCGCTTCCAAGGCAGCCCTGCCGCCCCAGTTCTCCATGGCCATCACGCCCAGGGCCTTTGCCGCGACGGCCACTGCCGTTCCCGCCACCAGCAGCACCACCGGAACCAGCGCCTTGGTGAGCATGAGCCGGCCGATGACAAGCCCCACCAGCAGGTACGACAGCCACTGGAACACCGGGTAGTAACCGGTAAAGAACAGGTCGGCGAGCAGGCGGGAGGGAGTGGCCAGATCCTCCCAGGACGGGTTGTGCCCCAGCTTCAGGGGAGGCTCCGCGGCGAGCAGCCATGGCCGCAGGAGGTAGGCCAGCACCGGGGACGCCAGGATCCAGCCGGCGGCCCAGGCGCAGAGGCGTTTGATCTCCAGGCCCAGGAAGGGCAGGACGCAGAGGAACAGTACGGCGTAATGGACCAGGATGATGGCCAGGTTCACTTCCACGCCGCCCAGGGTGAGCCCGACGGCGGCAATCACCAGGGCGCGCAAGGCCACGCCGCGCCGGGCTGCTGACAGTTCCGGACCGGCCACGGGCTTGTGCTTCCCGGTGGACAGCGCCAGTCCCACCCCCGCCAGCACCGCGAACAGGGCGGCCGCCCGACCGGAGAATGTCAGGCCGATCCATGTAGGTGTGAGATCGGCGTTCGACTCGAAGGTGGGCAGCAGGTGCGTGGCCATCATGCCCAGCAGGGCAAGCCCCCGGGCGGCGTCAATACCTTGGAGCCGTGCCTGCACGGACGGTCCTGCCGTCTTCCGGGATGCTCTGGCGGGAGTGCGGGACGTCATGACCAGATAGTCTCACACCTGCCTATGAACCCTTCTGTCAAGAGCTGAAGAGCCTCGGCTGGAGGCCTCCTACGGCCGACGCGGAACTCTTGTGTTCGAATATATGTTCGAATAGGATGGGCGGCATGCACACCCCATCACACGGAACCCCCGGCGCCGGACGGGACAGTTCCGACCCAGGCAGCACCGGACTCCTGAAGGCCATGAGCCCGGGCGTCGTGGACTTCCTCTTCCGGCAGCTGGTCGCCGGACGGCCTGCAGAAGACATTCAGTGGGAACAGGAAGGCATCAGCCTGTCCTCCCAGCCCGAGGGCGCCGAGCTTGCCCGCCGCCTCGCCGAAACGGACATCGACGCACTCACTCCGCTGGAGTTGTTCCACTACGTCAGGGCGGCCCAGCGGCTGGCCGACTGGGCTGAGGGCCTGAGGCAGGCCGCGGTGGGCCGGTACTGCCATGCGCCGGGGGAAGTGCCGGGGGAGGGAGGGGGCCCTGCCGCCTGATGAACTCCTAGGATGAAGTGGTGACCGAGACACTCCCTGTTGCTGTTGTCCAATATGAACCCGTCCGTTCTGAAGGCGTCGTCGAGCACGAGCACGAACACGTCCGGCACATATCTTTCCGGCGCGGGGCGGTGGCCGGGGAAATCCAGGAAAATATCGCGGAGCATGTGCGCCTCATCGAGGATGCCGATGCTCACGGTTCCCGGCTGGTCCTCTTCCCTGAACTGTCCCTGACCGGTTACCGCCTGGACCAGCTCGCGGCCCCGGACTCATGGCTGACAACCGACGACTCCCGCCTCAGCCCCGTTCGTGAAATCTGCCGCCGGACGGGAATCACCGCTGTGGTGGGCGCTCCCTTCCGGGAAGCCGACGGTACCAAGCGGCTGGCCTCGCTGGTACTGCACCCGGACGGCAGTACCGAAACAGCATTCAAGACCCACCTGCACGGTCAGGAGCGGGACCTGTTCGTACCGGGAAACGGAGCAGGCCTCATCGAGGTGGACGGCTGGCGGATCGCCCTGGCACTGTGCTTTGATGCCGCCGTTCCGGCCCATGCCGCCACGGCCGCCGACGCCGGGGCGGACGTGTACTGCGTCTCCGCGCTGTACACCAGAAACGAGGAGCACCGGCTTGCCCTGCAACTCGGCGCCCGTGCCATGGACTACCGCATGTTTACGCTCCTCGCCAACCTGGGCGGCAGTACGACAGTGGGGGAGTCCTGCGGACTGAGCGGCGTGTGGAGTCCCGACGGCCTGCCCCTGGCGAGTGCGTCAGGAACGCGGACCGAAGTGGTGACCTGCCTCCTGCAAAGGAGCGTCGTGACGAGATACCGGACCATCCGTGGCGTTTCGACGCCCGGCAACCCCTAATTTGACGTTCATCACGCCCGTGGCATTGTCCTAACCAGCCGGGGACAGGGTAACGTTTTTTCCATGGCTGACTCTTCCGCGCACATCCCTGCCCTCGGTACCCTCCTGACCGCCATGGTCACGCCGTTCACCAAGGACGGCGCCGTGGACTACGGGCAGGCAGCGGCACTGGCCACCAAACTGGTGGACGACGGCTGCGACGGCCTGGTGGTCACCGGAACCACCGGCGAGACCTCCACCCTCACGGACGAAGAGAACCTGGGCATGTTCCGGGCCGTCAAGGAAGCCGTGGGCGGACGGGCGGCCATCATCGCCGGCACCGGAACCAACGACACCGCACACTCCGTGCACCTGTCCCAGCAGGCCGCAGCCCTCGGCGTCGACGGCCTCCTGCTGGTCACCCCGTACTACAACAAGCCCAGCCAGGCAGGCGTCCGCGCCCACTTCGAAACGGTCGCCTCCGCCGTCGACGTGCCCGTCATGCTGTACGACATCCCGGGCCGCTCCTCCATCGCGATCGAACCCGACACCATGATCCGCCTGGCGCAGCACCCCAACATCGTGGCCGTCAAGGACGCCAAGGCCGACTTCGTCGCCGCCACCCGCGTAATGGCCGAAACGGACCTCCTCTTCTACTCCGGCGATGACGGACTGACCCTTCCCTGGATGGCGCTGGGCGCCGTGGGACTGGTGGGCGTCACAACGCACGTGGCCACGCGGCGCTTCCGCGAACTCATCGATGCCGTCAACGCCAACGACCTCGGAACCGCCCGGAAGATCAACTTCGAACTCCAGCCGGTAGTCCGCGCAACCATGACCCGCGTCCAGGGTGCCGTGGCGGCCAAGCAGATTCTTAAATGGCAGGGAGTCCTGCCCAACTCGATTGTCCGTTTGCCCCTCGTGGAGCCGGACGAAGCCGAGATCGAAATCATCCGCGGGGATTTGGCGGAAGCGGGGCTGGTCTACTCCTGACGGCGGAGACCGGCACCCTTCCGCCTGGAAAGTAGTGCAATATGACCCAAATCGCCCTAACCGGCCTTGTCACCCCTCCGCGCCTGCCCCAGGGCACGCTGCGGATCGTTCCGCTCGGCGGACTGGGGGAAATCGGCCGGAACATGGCTGTGTTCGAAATCGACGGCAAACTGCTGATCGTGGACTGCGGCGTCCTCTTCCCGGAGGAAACCCAGCCCGGCGTCGACCTGATCCTGCCTGATTTCTCCTACATCGAAGACCGGCTGGACGACATCGTCGCCGTCGTCCTCACGCACGGCCACGAGGACCACATCGGCGCTGTCCCGTACCTGCTGCGGCTCCGCAACGACATCCCCCTGGTGGGCTCTCAGCTGACCCTCGCCCTGATCGAGGCGAAACTGCAGGAACACCGCATCCGGCCTTACACCCTCACAGTGGAGGAAGGCCAGGTTGAAAAGTTCGGGCCGTTCGAGTGCGAGTTCGTGGCTGTCAACCACTCCATCCCGGACGCGCTGGCCGTGTTCATCCGCACCGCAGGCGGCACCGTCCTGCACACGGGCGACTTCAAGATGGACCAGCTGCCGCTTGACGGCCGCATCACCGACCTGCGGCACTTCGCCAAGCTCGGCGAAGAGGGCGTGGACCTTTTTATGTCCGACTCCACCAACGCCGACATTCCCGGCTTCACCACCGCGGAAAAGGAAATCGGCCCCACGCTGGAACGGCTCTTCGGCCAGGCCACCAAGCGCATCATCGTGGCGTCCTTCTCCTCGCACGTCCACCGGGTCCAGCAGGTCCTTGACGCGGCGGCGAAGCACAACCGCAAGGTGGCGTTCGTGGGGCGGTCGATGGTCCGCAACATGGCCATCGCCGAGAAGCTCGGCTACCTGGATGTGCCGCCGGGGCTGATCGTGGACATCAAAAACATCGACAACCTGCCGGACAACCGCGTGGTGCTGATGTCCACCGGTTCCCAGGGCGAGCCGATGGCCGCGCTGTCCAGGATGGCCAATGGAGACCACCGGGTGGTGGTGGGGGACGGTGACACCGTCATCCTGGCCTCCAGCCTGATCCCCGGCAACGAAAACGCCGTGTTCCGGATCATCAACGGGCTCCTGAAGCTCGGCGCCGACGTGATCCACAAGGGCAACGCGAAGGTCCACGTCTCCGGCCACGCCGCGGCCGGGGAACTCCTGTACTGCTACAACATCCTCGAGCCGCTCAACGCCATGCCGGTGCACGGCGAAACCCGGCACCTGATCGCCAATGGCAAGATCGCCATCGAGTCCGGCGTTCCGGAGGCAAGCGTCATCCTTGCGGACAACGGCACGGTCATCGATCTCAAGGACCACCGGGCAGACGTGGTGGGCCAGGTCGAGGTGGGCTTCGTCTACGTGGACGGCTCCAGCGTGGGCGAAATCACCGACGCCGACCTCAAGGACCGCCGCATCCTCGGCGACGAGGGCTTCATCTCGATCATCACCGTCATCAACCGGACCACCGGCAAGGTGGTGTCCGGACCTGAAATCCACGCACGCGGCGTGGCAGAGGATGACTCGGTGTTTGACGACATCATCCCGAAGATCAACGCAGCCCTTGAGGAAGCCGTCCTCAACCACGCGGACCACACCAGCCACCAGCTCCAGCAGGTAGTCCGCCGGGTAGTTGGCACGTGGGTCAACCGGAAACTGCGCCGCCGCCCCATGATCATCCCCGTGGTGCTCGAGGCCTGACAAAAAGCGCTGCCCCCACGGCAGCGCCCTGGTGACGTACCCGAAAGGGCCCGGTTCCTGCGGAACCGGGCCCTTCGCGTCCAAAAGTTCCACCGCGTAGCGGCCAGGCAGGACCAGCCGCCCGGAAATCCGCGGAATTCCGGCCCGGTTCCGGTAGCGTGGCTATCATGGCCACACGTACTACTTCCGCGCGCAGTGGAACAGCCAGGGGCAGCTCCGGCACTAAATCCGCCGGGTCCACAGGCCGCGGTTCCGGGTCGGCAGCAGCCAAATCCAGCAGGTCCGGGGGCTCCTCCAGCACGGCCCGCACCCGCCAGCTTCCCGCCGTCGAACACCACCAGCCGTGGCTGCTGCGGGTGGTGGGCGGCGCCTGGCTGGCCATTGGACACCTGGTGGGCGGGGGAATCCGCCGCATCGGCCATGACGTCAGCGACCTTCCCGCCGAGGAACGGCGCGACGGTGCAGCACTGTTCAACCTTGCCCTCGGCGTCTTCATCGCCACCTTCGCCTGGTGGGGCCTGACAGGCTGGTTCCCTGATGCTGTCTATGCCGTGGTCAACGGCACCTTCGGCTGGATGTCCCTGCTGCTCCCGCTGATGCTGTTCGTCTGCGCCTTCAGGCTGTTCCGGCAGCCCTCCGACGGGCGCGGCAACAACAGGGTGGGCATCGGCTTCCTTGTCATGACATTCGCCGGCTGCGGCCTTGCGCACGTCCTGGGCGGCCAGCCCACCGTGGCCCAAGGCTTTGACGGCCTGCGCCAGGCCGGCGGAATGATGGGCTTCCTGGCAGCCACCCCGCTCGCGGCCATCCACGCCGCCGTCCCACTGGTTCTCTACGGACTCCTTGCCTTCGTGTCCCTGCTGATCATCACCGCCACGCCGTTCACGGCCATCCCGCGGCGGCTGCGCGGAGCCTACGAGCACCTGATGGGCATCGACCTGATGGACCACGAGCAGTCCAAGGACACACACGACCGCAGCTACCTGGAGCGCACACCTCCCGCCGCACCCAAAAAGAAGAAGCGCCGCCTGTTCGGCAAGGACGAAGAGCCCGACGCCGGCCTGGAAGGCTACGTGGGCGACGAAGCCTTCGAGCACGCCGTCATCGATGACGACGACGACGACGATCCGCAGCCGCCGCGTCCCGCGCCCGGCGTCCGCCGGCCCACCCAGGCGGAGATCGCCGTCGAAAAGATCAAGGCGGCCCAGGGCCTCGGCGCCTCCGCGGCCGCAGCGGAGAACGCCACCGAAGCGATTCCGCTGATCACGCCCGGCATGTCCGCTCCCGGTACTCCTGCTCCCGGTCGCCCGCCGGCTTCGGCCGTACCGTCCGTGCCCTCGACGCCGGTGGCTCCCGCGCCGCCGCCCGTTCCCATCCCGCAGCGCACCGAGCAGCTGTCCCTTGCCGGCGACGTCACCTACACCCTGCCTGCTTCGGACTACCTGACGCCGGGATCCATCCCGAAGGAACGCACCGAAGCCAATGACGCCGTCGTCGCTGCCCTGACCGACACCCTCCAGCAGTTCAACGTCGAGGCCCAGGTGACCGGCTTCAGCCGCGGCCC
The DNA here is from genome assembly GCF_003367205.1 of Arthrobacter sp. RT-1. Taxonomy (NCBI): domain Bacteria; kingdom Bacillati; phylum Actinomycetota; class Actinomycetes; order Micrococcales; family Micrococcaceae; genus Arthrobacter; species Arthrobacter sp. RT-1. The sequence goes on along the minus strand of NZ_QRGQ01000011.1, from coordinate 58,377 downwards.
CACCGTCACCCGGTACGAAATCGAACTGTCGCCCGGCACCAAGGTGGAGCGGGTCACGGCGCTGTCCAAGAACATCTCCTATGCCGTGGCTTCCAGCGACGTCCGGATCCTGAGCCCCATCCCGGGGAAGTCTGCCATCGGCATCGAAATCCCCAACACTGACCGCGAGACCGTCTCCCTCGGCGACGTCCTCCGCAGCCAGAACGCCCGCCGGACCGACCACCCCATGGTCATGGGCGTGGGCAAAGACGTGGAAGGCGGCTACGTTGTGGCCAACCTGGCCAAGATGCCCCACCTCCTGGTGGCGGGCGCCACCGGTGCCGGTAAGTCATCCTTCGTGAACTCCATGATCACCTCCATCCTCATGCGCGCCACCCCGGACGAGGTGCGCATGGTGATGGTGGACCCCAAGCGCGTGGAACTGACCGCCTACGAAGGCGTTCCGCACCTCATCACACCCATCATCACCAACCCCAAGAAAGCGGCGGAGGCCCTGCAGTGGGTGGTCCGTGAGATGGATGCCCGCTACGACGACCTCGCCAACTACGGGTTCAAGCACATCGACGACTTCAACAAAGCGGTGCGCGCCGGCAAGGTCCAGCCCCCCGTGGATTCCAAGCGGGTCATCCGTCCCTACCCATACCTGCTGGTGATTGTGGACGAACTCGCCGACCTCATGATGGTGGCGCCGCGCGACGTTGAAGACTCGATCGTCCGCATCACCCAGCTGGCCCGTGCTGCCGGCATCCACCTGGTCCTGGCCACCCAGCGGCCCTCAGTAGACGTGGTGACCGGCCTGATCAAGGCCAACGTGCCCTCCCGCATGGCGTTTGCGACGTCCTCTGTGACCGACTCCCGCGTGGTCCTCGACCAGCCCGGAGCCGAAAAACTGATTGGCCAGGGCGACGCCCTCTTCCTGCCCATGGGTGCTTCCAAGGCGATGCGCGTCCAGGGCGCCTGGGTGACGGAATCCGAAATTCACAAGGTGGTGGAGCACGTCAAGGGACAGCTCCAGGCCGTTTACCGTGACGACGTCGCCCCGGAGGCGGAAAAGAAGCAAATCGACGACGACATCGGGGACGACCTCGAGGTGCTGCTGCAGGCCACCGAACTTGTGGTCACCACCCAGTTCGGGTCCACGTCCATGCTTCAGCGCAAGCTGCGCGTCGGGTTCGCGAAGGCCGGCCGGCTCATGGACCTGCTGGAGTCCAGGGGAGTGGTGGGACCCTCCGAAGGATCGAAGGCCCGCGACGTGCTGGTGAAGCCGGATGACCTCGCTGCCGTCCTCGCAGCCATGAAGGGCCAGGAGGCTCCGGCCTCGGCGGACGCACAGACCGCCGCCCTGAGTGACAACGCCAATGCGAACATCGCCCAGGGCGGCTATGCCGAGGACCTGGTGGCGGCGGACCTGGACCAGCGGAAGCAGAACGTCGAATATTACGACGGGTCGGATACGGCACCCGGGGGCTACGGCGACGACGACGACGGGTCCGAAGACGCCTGGTCCCTCACCGGACGCTAGCCCCAAAGACGGTAGCCTAAGAACGTGACTAGCACCGATGCAACCGCCGCCGGCCCAGGCCGTGCCGGGGTCTGGAACCTCCCCAACGTCCTGACCATGCTCCGCATCGCGCTGGTGCCGTTTTTCGTCTGGTTCCTCCTGGCCGATGCGCCCGGCCTGCGCAGCGAGTCCGGGCTGTGGCGCTGGGCGGCGGTGCTGGCGTTCGCCGTCGCAATCTACACAGACAAGCTCGACGGCGACATCGCCAGGAGCCGGAACCTCGTCACGGACTTTGGCAAGATTGCCGATCCCATCGCGGACAAGCTCCTTACCGGGTCTGCCCTGGTCATGCTGTCGGTTCTGGGCGAACTGCCGTGGTGGATCACCCTGGTGATCCTGGTCCGTGAATGGGGCATCACCGGCCTGCGCTTCTTCGTCATCCGTTACGGCGTCATCCCCGCGTCCCGCGGCGGCAAGCTCAAGACCGTGGTGCAGACCGCGGCGATCTTCCTCTACCTCCTGCCGCTGGGTGCCTTCGCCCCCTGGCTGGCCTGGGTTGCGTTCGCCGTCATGATGGCTGCTGTCATCATCACCGTCTGGACGGGCGTCGAATATGTTGTTGAAGCGCTGCGCCTCCGGGCCAAGGGGAAGCTGCAGGCAAGGCCCGACCAGGGACAGGAACAGCCATGACGAACCTTCACCACCTCGCCCAGCAGGCAGTGCGGCAGGCCCTTGAATCCGGGCGTACCGTAGGCACTGCCGAGTCGCTGACCGCGGGCATGGTGTCGGCCGTCCTGGCCGATACCCCCGGGGCTTCCGGCATGCTCCAGGGCGGCGTCGTCGCCTACCAGAATTCCGTCAAGCAATCAGTCCTGAACGTCCCGTCGGCCCTGCTGGCCAGTGTTGGGTCCGTGGACGGGGACGTTGCAGGCGCCATGGCGGCCGGAGCCCGCACGGTGCTGGGCGCCGATGTTGGTCTTTCCACAACCGGGGTAGCCGGTCCGGAAGGTCACGATGGGAAGCCGGTGGGCACTGTGTACATCGGTATCGCCACTGCCGCCGGCACGTCAGCCTTCGAGTATGTTTTTGACGGCAACCGGGCTGAGATCCGTGGACAGGCATGCGGCGCTGCCCTTGAACGGCTGCTCGAAGCGCTGTCGTCCTGACCCGGGTTCCGGCTGCCCTTGTCCAGGCGAAGTTACCGGGCGTAAAGTTACCGGGAACAAAAGCCGGTACCGATTAGTTATTACATTGTGTCGCTTCCGAAGAGCGGAGGCGCCTAGGATGAAAACACCACGACGGTTCGCCCCACGGCGGACCTGACCAATGAGGGAGCAAGGCGATACAGATGGTAAAGCAGCCCGTATCCGTAAACGGCGTTGTCCGCTGGAAGGATGTGGGCCTCGCCGATCAGGCTAAGAGCGAACAGAAGGAGCGCAAGATGGTTGTACTTCGTCACGAAATTGGTGATGTCCTGCGCGATGTCCGCCAGCGTCAGGGGCGCACGCTCCGTGAAGTTTCGCACAGCGCCCGTGTCTCCCTGGGATACCTCAGTGAAGTGGAGCGCGGCCAGAAGGAAGCGTCATCCGAGCTTTTGTCCTCGATCTGCTCGGCCCTGGATGTTCCGTTGTCCAGCATGCTCCGCGAGGTCAGCGACCGTGTGGCAGTAGCCGAAGGCGTTGCCGTTCCGGACACCGTTCCCCAGGAATTCTCCCAGCGTTACGGCCGTGACCTTGAAAGCGACCTTAACAACGAGCTCAACGACGAACTTTCCACCGGTCTTCTCTCCGGCGCCCGCTAAGGGCAGCCCCCACCCGAAGTGGGCCCTGGAATACATGAAGCCCCTGGCCGCAGGCCAGGGGCTTCATCGTTCCTGTCCGGCATAGGACCGGTTCGTCAGTCCCGACCTGCAGCTGATGCGGGCGCGTCCTTGGGGAACCCGTCCCGCTCGTAAGTGGAGTTCAGCATCGCCATGTAGCGCGCCAGTTCTTCCAGGTCCTGCACCGGCCATTCGCCCAGGCGCTCACGGAAAACCTGCCGCCGGGCATCCTGAACCTGGTGCATCTTCTCCTCGCCCTTGGGCGTGAGCCGGATCGACTGCGCCCGGCCGTCCAGCGGGTCTGCCTCTTTGGACACCAGCCCGATGCTTTCGAGGAACGCGATCTGGCGGCTGATGGACGGCTTGCCCACGCCGATGTTCATGGCAAGGTCGGTGAGGCGGATGGGGCCCTCGCGCCGGATGACGGTCAGCAGGCCGTAGGCTGCCGGCTCCATGTCCGGGTGGACCTGGCGGGACAGCTGGTTGGAGATGGCACGCGTCCGGCGCCAGAACAGGCTGATCTGGTGTTCGACGTTCTGCAGCGCAGCATCGACTGTCGCTTCGTCCGGGCGGCTGTCCGGCAGTGCATCGGGGGAGTTGCTCATGGCAACAATTCTAGGGTCCCGGAGCGTGAGAGAATTTTCGGATGCGAATCAGCGACTACTGGCGGCTCATGGATGACGAATTCGGTGCAGGGTACTCCCGCGTGCTGAGCAGCACCCTGGTCCTCGCCGGCGTAGGCAGCCGGACTGCAGACCAGGCACTGGCCGCCGGTGTGGAACCGCGCAAGGTGTGGCTCGCCGTCTGCGATGTCCAGGATGTTCCCGCGGAACGGCGGCTGGGACGCGACATCAAACCCCTTCGGGACTAGCAGTCCCTGCCGGTTGTCCGTCACCGGTATTTCCCTGACACGCCGCGCCGCTGTTCGAATACCTGTTCGGATAAAGCTATGCTTTCCATAACGGGTTATCCACATAGCCGTCGTCATCCGGCAGGAATGTCAGTGGGTCCCCTTAGCGTCAGAGATGACCAATAAACGGCCGCTGAGGCCACCATCGAGAAAGCATTAGAGGTGTCAACCATGGCGGCAGCCCCGGATCGTGCAAAAGCGCTGGAAGCAGCACTTGCCCAGATTGACAAGCAGTTCGGCAAGGGCTCGGTCATGCGCCTGGGCGATGAAGTCCGTGCCCCGATCGAAGTCATTCCCACCGGTTCCATCGCATTGGATGTCGCCCTGGGAATTGGCGGCCTGCCCCGCGGCCGCGTCGTGGAGATCTACGGACCGGAATCCTCCGGTAAGACCACCGTTGCCCTGCACGCGGTGGCAAACGCCCAGCGCCAGGGCGGTATCGCGGCGTTCATCGATGCCGAGCACGCCCTGGACCCGGAGTACGCCGCCAAGCTGGGCGTGGACACGGATGCCCTCCTCGTCTCACAGCCGGATACCGGTGAACAGGCCCTGGAGATCATGGACATGCTGGTCGGCTCCGGCTCCCTGGACGTCATCGTCATTGACTCCGTCGCAGCCCTGGTGCCCCGCGCCGAAATCGAAGGCGACATGGGCGACAGCCACGTGGGCCTCCAGGCACGCCTCATGAGCCAGGCCCTGCGTAAGATCACCGGCCGCCTGAGCCAGACCAAGACCACCGCCATCTTCATCAACCAGCTCCGCGAGAAAATCGGTGTTTTCTTCGGCTCCCCTGAAACCACCACCGGTGGTAAGGCCCTGAAGTTCTACGCTTCAATCCGCATCGACGTACGCCGTATCCAAACCCTGAAGGAAGGCGCCGATTCCGTCGGCAACCGGACCAAGGCGAAGATCGTCAAGAACAAGATGGCCCCGCCCTTCAAGGTGGCCGAGTTCGACATCATCTATGGCCAGGGCATTTCCCGTGAGGGCGGCATCATCGACATGGGTGTTGAGCACGGCATCATCAAGAAGTCCGGCTCGTGGTTCACCTACGATGGCGACCAGCTTGGCCAGGGCATGGAGAACTCGCGGCGGTTCCTCCGCGACAACCCGGAGCTGGCGGCTGAACTCGAGCGCCTGATCAAGGAAAAGCTTGGTGTCGGCGTGAAGCCGGCGGAGCCCGAATCCAAGGACTCGCCCAAGCTGAAGGCCGTCGACGGGTTCTAGCAGTTGACGGGAAGTGAACGGGAGCGGCGGCCCCGGATTGCCGGAGGCCGCCCACGCGGCGCCCGCCGGGCCACCCCTGATGAAGGGGCGGCGGGCGGGTTCGAGGATCCTGAGGCTCCGGGGTTTGGCGATGCCGAGCCCGATCCGGTGTCGGTTGCGCAGGCCATCGTCTACCGCCAGCTGACTGCTTCTGCCAAGAGCCGGCTGCAGCTGGCACGCAAACTCGCCGAACGGAACATCCCGGAAGACGTCGCCGAGGCGGTGCTGGACAAGTTCGAGGAAGTCCGGCTGGTTGATGACGCCGAATTCGCCGACATGTGGGTTCGCAGTCGCTCCCAGTCCCGGAAGCTGGCAAAGGGCGCGCTCCGGCGTGAACTCGCTGAGAAGGGCATCGACCAGGAGACTGCCAGCGCAGCGCTGGAGCAGCTCTCTGACGCCGACGAGGAAGCTGCGGCGCGGACCCTGGTGGAACGGAAGATCCGTCCGGGAACGGACCTCGGCGACCGGGCTGAGCGGGACAAGGCAACCCGGCGCCTGGCGTCCATGCTTGCGCGCAAGGGCTACCAGCCATCCCAGGCATTCCGGATCGTCGGCGAGGTCCTCGATTCGCACGCCGCTCCCGACAATGACCAGCCGGGAAGCCGGTACCCTTAACAGGTGAGTTTGACCATTCCTTCCCCCCTTTCCGGCGCCAACTCCTCCGAAGAGAGCGCACCCGCTGTGCTGTCCGGCGGACATAAGCCGCGCACGTACCAAGTGCGGACGTTCGGCTGCCAGATGAACGTGCACGACTCAGAGCGCATGGCCGGAATGCTCGAGGACGCCGGCTACATCCCCGCCGACGGCGAGCAGGCGGATGTTGTGGTGTTCAACACCTGTGCAGTGCGCGAAAACGCCGACAACAAGCTCTACGGCAACCTGGGCATCCTGGCACCGGTGAAGGCGGCCAATCCCGGAATGCAGATCGCGGTGGGCGGATGCCTTGCCCAGAAGGACCGCGAAACCATCCTCAAAAAGGCGCCCTGGGTGGATGCTGTCTTCGGCACCCACAACGTGGGCGCCTTGCCTGCCTTGCTGGACCGTGCCCGGCACAACAACGAGGCCCAGCTGGAAATCCTGGAATCCCTGGACGTTTTCCCGTCCACGCTTCCCACCAAGCGGGACTCCGTCTATTCGGGCTGGGTGTCCATTTCGGTGGGCTGCAACAACACCTGCACGTTCTGCATCGTGCCCGCTCTCCGGGGCAAGGAGAAGGACCGGCGCCCCGGCGACATCCTTGCCGAAATCCAGGCCCTCGTGGACGACGGCGCCATCGAGGTCACCCTCCTGGGCCAGAACGTCAATTCCTACGGCGTGGAGTTCGGTGACCGGCAGGCCTTTTCCAAGCTCCTGCGGGCCTGCGGCGACATCGAAGGCCTGGAACGCGTGCGGTTCACCAGCCCGCACCCCGCAGCTTTCACTGACGACGTCATCGACGCCATGGCAGAAACCCCAAATGTCATGCCGCAGCTGCACATGCCGCTGCAGTCCGGCTCTGACGGCATCCTGCGCGCCATGAAGCGCTCCTACCGGTCAACGAAGTTCCTGGGCATCCTGGACAAGGTCCGCGAAAAAATCCCGCACGCCGCCATCTCAACGGACATCATTGTGGGCTTCCCCGGGGAAACCGAGGAAGACTTCCAGGCCACCCTGGACGTGGTGGAGAAGTCCCGTTTCGCCACGGCATTCACGTTCCAGTACTCCAAGCGTCCGGGCACGCCCGCCGCAGACCTGCCGGACCAGCTGCCCAAGGCCGTAGTCCAGGAACGCTTCGAACGGCTCACCGCCCTGCAGGACCGGATCGCCGCGGAAGAAAACCGGAAGCAGCTCGGCCGCCGCGTGGAAGTCATGGTCACCGCGCAGTCCGGACGGAAGGCCGGGGAAACCCACCGGTTGTCCGGCCGGTCCCAGGACCAGCGGCTGGTGCACTTTTCCGTGCCTGGCGGCGCGCCGGCCCCGCGCCCCGGGGACCTCGTGACAGTCACCATCACCGAGGCTGCCGCCTTCCACCTCGTGGCCGACCCCACCATCGGGGACTACAGCCTCCGCCGGTCACGAGCCGGCGACGCCTGGGACAGGTCCCAGGCGGATTCCTGCGGCGCGCCTGCACCCGGCTCCGGTGCCGGCCGCACGGGAGTCTCCCTCGGCATGCCGTCGCTGCCGCTGCGCACGCGCTGACCGGTGGGCACCCCGCCAGTCATCGCCGTCGTTGGCCCCACCGGTTCCGGCAAGTCTGACCTGGCCGTCAGCCTTGCCCTTGAGCTGGACGGCGAAGTGGTCAATGCCGACGCCATGCAGTTCTACCGCGGCATGGACATCGGCACCGCGAAGATCACTCAGGCCGAACGCAGGGGAGTACCGCACCATCTCCTGGACATCCTGGACGTCACGCAGGAAGCGAGCGTCTCCGATTTCCAACAACAGGCGCGGCAGCTCATCGGCGAAATCCACGCCCGGGGAAAGCGGGCCATCCTGGTGGGCGGGTCGGGTCTCTACGTGCGGGCCGCACTTGATGTCCTGGAATTCCCGGGAACCGACCCGCAGCTGCGCCAGCGGCTGGAGGCAGACCTCGCTGCCCAGGGTACGTCCGCTCTCCTCGCCCGGCTCCATGCAGTGGACCCGGTCTCGGCGGGCCGGCTGTCCGATGACAGGCGCATCATCCGGGCCCTGGAGGTTCATGAACTGACCGGCCGTCCCTTCAGCTCCTTTATGCCGCAGCGGGAGTACGTCCAGCCTGCCGTGCAAATCGGCCTCGCTGTGGACCGCGAGGCACTCCGGGAGCGTCTGGCGCTGCGGGTCCATGCGATGGTGGACAACGGTTTGCTGGCCGAGGTGCGGCGGCTCGACGCACAGGGTCTGCGCGAAGGAAAAACAGCACCCCGGGCGCTCGGCTACTCCCAGTTCCTGCAGGTGATCGACGGTACAGCGACCCAAGCGGAGGCAGCCGAAGACACCATCGTTGCCACCCGCCAGTTCGCACGCCGCCAGCTCACCTGGTTCCGTGCCGACCCCCGGATCAGTTGGCTGGACTGGCAGGACCCGCAGTTGCTTGACCGGGCCGCGGCGCTCTCCCGGTAGCCGGTTTCCAGCCCGCCGGGCACGGCCGGTACCCTTGGATCCATGGATGCAACCCTGGCAGAGACCACCGCGCCCGCTTTCCGCACGCTGGGCGGACTCCGCTTCTCAAAGGGGCACGGCACGGGCAACGATTTTGTCCTGGTAGCAGATCCCGAGGGTGCCCACACCATCACGGCCGACCAGGTTGCGGCGCTGTGCGACCGGCACCGCGGCATAGGCGGCGACGGCCTCATCCGGGCCGTGCCCTCGCGGTTCCTCCCCGAGGGGCGTGAACTGCTGGCCGGCACCCCCGAGGCAGAGTGGTTCATGGACTACCGGAACGGCGATGGCTCACTCTCGGAGATGTGCGGCAACGGCGTCCGCGTTTTCGTCCACTTCCTCCGCTCGGAGGGCCTCATCGACCTTCCCGACGGCGGTGCCCTCACCATCGGCACGCGGGGCGGGGCCAAGACGGTGGTCCGTACCGGCGATGACTACGCGGTGGACATGGGTCCCTGGGAGTTCATCTTTCCCGGCGAGGCCACGGCCAAAGCCATGGATTCCCTGGTGACCGCCGAAGGCCTGGAAGTTCCGCGCCCGGCACTGTCCGTCAGCATGGGCAATCCGCACACGGTGGTTGCCCTTGCTGAGTTGTCGGAACTGGCGGGAACCCGGTTGTTCACTCCCCCGAGCGTCGAGCCCGTTCCTGCCAACGGGACCAACGTGGAATTCGTTGTTCCGTCCGAACCACTGGTCCACGACGGCGTCGGGTCCGTCACCATGAGGGTCCACGAACGCGGTGTGGGGGAGACCCAGTCCTGCGGTACCGGGGCCTGCGCCGCCGCCGTCGCCATCCGGCACTGGGCCGGCGCCGAAGCACCTGACACCTGGCGGGTCCACGTCCCCGGAGGAGTGGTGGGCGTCAAGTTCTTCGCCGGCCCCGGAGGGCACGAGCATGTCGAGCTCAGCGGCCCGGCCGTTATTGTGGCAACCGGGACGCTTTCCTGACCTTCAGGATCCGGAAGGACTTTGACGTTGATTCCCGGGTCACGGTGAAGGCGCTGCCGAGTTCGGCCGCCAGCCAGCGCTGGAGGGAATCCGATCCCAGGTTCTTCTGCACCACCAGCCAGGCGGTACCGCCCGGCGCCAGCCGTGGCAGCCACAGGGTCAGCAGGCTGTGCAGCTCATCCTTGCCGATCCTGATGGGGGGATTCGACCAGATGGTGTCGAAGCGTACGTCCGGGTCCACTGCCTCCGGCGTGCTGGCAACAACGTTGGACAGGCCCAGCGCGGCGGCGTTTTCGTTGGTCAGCGCGATGCACCGCTCATTGACGTCCACGGCATAGACCTGGGCGTGCGGTGCCCGCAGGGCCATGGTGAGGGCGATCGGGCCCCAGCCGCAGCCAATGTCCAGCAGGTTGCCCGTGGGGGCTGGCGCCGGAACTTCGGCCAGGAGGATGGCCGTTCCCTTGTCGATCCCGTCCGGGCTGAAGATGCCGCTGGAAGTCTGCAGCCTGCGCGTTTCACCGGCCAGTTCAACAGTGAGGGGCTTGCGGGTAAAGGGGCCGGCGGGCGATGCGCTGAAATAGTGTGCGGACTCCATAACTGGCCAGAGTAGTTCCCCTTGCAGCGTAATGGGAAACTGCCCCCAATCACGCTCTGCTAATCTGGGAGGCATGTTCCTGATCTTCGAGTAGCCGGCACGGGCAAAGCCCGTCCCGAAGCCTGTCCTTCCGCGACAGCCTGTCCCACAGCGATGCAGGTTATTCCTTCCGCTTGTGCACCGGACCAGACGCATCCCCGTTTGCTCCGGCAGCCGGACAACACTCGAAAGTCAGCTTTCCGCTGGTCCTCTCGCCGTTTTTCCGGCCCGTTCCGCCGCCCGTACTTGGTGCGGCACGTCCGCCGCCGCCCCTTCCCGGCCGCCGGCGCAAAACTTCCCAGGAGAACCGCATGACCGCAGGCCGTCAGCCCAGCGCGAATACTTCCCCACAGACCAGCAATCGGCACTATTCTGGAAATGCCGAACCTTCAAAGGAGACCATGACCAGCCAGCCCAACACCGGATCCGATTCAGCCGCCCAGGACATGAGTCCTGAGGAAATCCAGGCTGTTATCGACCGGATTCTCTCCAAGGACGTACCGGCCAAAAACCTCAGCACGCCCCCCACCGACGAACGCGGAGACGGGAAGGTGCTGGGCAAGGCCCAGGCCATTTCCCGCCTGGATGAAGAACACACCACGTTCGACGGTGACCAGCAGGACCTCGAGGAACGCCGCGCACTGCGCCGCACGGCAGGTCTTTCCACCGAACTCGAAGACGTCACCGAGGTCGAGTACCGCCAGCTCCGCCTTGAGCGCGTCGTCCTCGCCGGGCTCTGGTCCGACGGAACCCTCGCCGACGCCGAGAACTCCCTTCGGGAGCTTGCAGCCCTCGCGGAAACGGCGGGCTCCGAGGTCCTGGACGGCCTCGTGCAGCGCCGGGCCAAGCCGGACCCCGGAACGTTCCTGGGCTCCGGAAAAGCCCTGGAACTCAAGGACATCGTGATGTCCACCGGTGCGGACACCGTGGTGGTGGACGCCGAGCTTGCCCCGTCCCAGCGGCGTGGCCTTGAAGACATCGTCAAGGTCAAGGTCATCGACCGCACGGCACTGATCCTGGATATCTTCGCCCAGCACGCCAAGAGCCGCGAAGGCAAGGCGCAGGTTGAGCTTGCCCAGCTCGAATACCTGCTTCCCCGCCTCCGCGGCTGGGGCGAGTCCATGTCCCGCCAGGCAGGTGGCCAGGTGGGCGGCGCGGCGGCCGGTATGGGTTCCCGCGGTCCCGGTGAAACGAAGATCGAACTGGACCGCCGGCGGATCCGCACGCGCATGGCCAAGCTGCGGCGCGAGATCGCCGCGATGAAGCCTGCCCGCGAAACCAAACGCGCCAACCGCCGTCGTAATGCCGTCCCGTCCGTGGCCATCGCCGGGTACACAAACGCCGGAAAGTCCTCGCTGCTCAACCGGCTGACGGACGCCGGCGTCCTGGTGGAGAACGCCCTGTTCGCCACGCTGGACCCCACAGTCCGCAAGGCGGAGACGGCGGACGGCCTGGGGTACACCCTGGCCGACACCGTGGGTTTTGTCCGGTCGCTGCCCACCCAGCTCGTGGAGGCATTCCGCTCCACCCTGGAGGAGGTCGCCGACGCCGATCTGATCCTGCACGTGGTGGATGTGTCGCACCCGGACCCGGAAGGGCAGATCGGCGCAGTCCGCAAGGTCTTCAGCGAAGTGGATGCCCGGAAGGTTCCCGAAATCATCGTCCTGAACAAGGCCGATGCCGCGGACCCCTTCGTGGTGGAACGGCTGAAGCAGCGCGAACCGCGCCACGTGGTGGTATCGGCACGCACCGGTGAAGGAATCGCAGAGCTGCTGAAAGCGATCAGCGACGCCATTCCACGGCCCAGCGTCAAGCTGGAACTGCTGATTCCGTACAACCGCGGTGACCTGATCAGCAAGCTCCACGAGTCGGACGCCGAGATCATCAGCGTGGACCACGTTGAGGCTGGTACCCGTGCCGTGGTGATGGTGCGGGAAGGCCTCGCGGCCGAACTGGAATCATTCATCAGCAATGACTGACGCCGTGGCCGGCGAAGCCACGGACACGGCCGGCGGGCAGTTCGTTATCGAACTGCTCGACCGGGCCGTGGCCGCCATGGGCGGCCAGAGCCGCGCGGGGCAGCACGAGATGGCCAAACAGGTTGCCCAGGCCATCGAAACAGGTAACCACCTGCTCGTCCAGGCAGGAACGGGTACCGGTAAGTCGCTGGCCTACCTGATACCCCTGATCGCGCACGCCCTGGAGAGCAACAAACCCGCCCTGGTCTCCACGGCAACGCTGGCACTGCAGACGCAGATCGTGGGCAGGGACCTGCCCCGGCTCCTCAAAGCCATCACGCCTGCCCTTGACCGGCCCGTCAAAGTGGCCCTGGTGAAGGGCCGGTCCAATTACGTCTGCCGGCACAAGCTGGAGGGCGGGTTTCCGTCCGAGGAACCTTCCGAGGGCCAGCTCTTTTCGCTGGGGGAGGACACCAGCGTTCCCCACTTCGCAGCTACGGTGGGTGGACCCGCGTCCCAGCTCGGAAAAGAAGTGGTGCGCCTTCGTGAATGGGCGGAGAAGACCGCAACCGGCGACCGTGACGAACTCCTGCCCGGCGTAACGGACCGGGCATGGCGGCAGGTGTCAGTGACGTCGATGGAATGCCTGGGCGCGCAGAAGTGCCCGATGGCTGCGGAGTGTTTCAGCGAGCTTGCCCGGCAGGACGCCGCGGAAGCCGATGTTGTGGTCACCAACCATGCGATGCTGGCTGTCAGTGCCTTCGAGGGGCTGGCGGTCCTTCCGGAATACGACGTCGTGGTGGTGGATGAAGCCCATGAACTCCAGGACCGGGTCACGGGTGCGGTGTCGGGCCAGCTTTCGGTGGCCATGATCCACGCGGCAGCTTCCGGGGCGCGGAAGCATACGGCCATCACGGTGGATGCGCTCAACGCCGCAGCCGCCAATCTTGAGCTCGCCCTCGCGGGCGTGCCAAACGGGCTGCTTCCAAACGGGCTGAATGACGAACAGCTGGACTGCATCGACCAGCTGCGTGAGGCCTGCCGCGCGGCGCTGTCCGACTCCAAGGGGGACAGCAGCACCACGGCCGACGGCGGCAGGCAGCTTGCGCGGTCCCGTCTGATGCTCATCCTGGAACTTTGCGAACGGCTCCTCGCTGCCCGCGAGAACCGGGAGGTGGTGTGGTTTTCCCGCGCCAGCTCCTTTGATCCCGCCCAGGGCTATTCACAGCCGGACGAAACAGCGCCGGCCCTGATCAACATCGCACCGCTGTCCGTCGCCGGACGGTTGCGGGAGGGGCTTTTCGCCGGGCACACCGTGGTCCTGACGTCTGCCACGCTTGCCATCGGTTCCGCATTTGAACCGGCCGCAGGCGGGCTGGGCCTGGTGGGCGAGGGTGCTCCCAGCTGGACCGGCGTGGACGTGGGATCGCCCTTCGACTACCCGAAACAGGGCATCCTCTACGTGGCCGGGCACCTGCCCAAGCCTGGCCGGGGTGCGTCCCCTGAATCCCTGGCTGAGCTGGAGGCGCTCATCCGCGCGTCGGGCGGCGGAGCGCTCTGCCTCTTCTCCTCCAGACGCGCCGCTGAAGAAGCGGCCGAGGCCCTCCGGCCCAAGCTGGGCGTGACCGTCCTCTGCCAGGGCGACTCCACCATGACGGCACTGGTCAAACAGTTCGCCGACGAGCCCGACACCTGCCTGTTCGGCACCATGTCCCTCTGGCAGGGAGTGGATGTGCCGGGCGGGTCCTGCCGGCTGGTGGTCATCGACCGGATTCCGTTCCCGCGGCCGGATGATCCCCTGATGACAGCGCGTTCCCGAGCGGTGGCCCAGGCGGGCGGAAACGGCTTTATGTCGGTCTCGGCAACCCACGCCGCCATTCGGCTGGCGCAGGGCGCCGGCCGGCTGATCCGGTCCACCGGCGACAAGGGAGTGGTGGCAGTGCTGGATTCCCGGCTGGCCACGGAGCGGTATGCGGGTTTCCTGCGGGCTGCCCTGCCGCCGTTCTGGGCCACCACGGACCGGAAGACCGCGGTGGCGGCCCTTGAGAGGCTGGCCGGGGAGTCCAACTGAAAAGACGGCACCATGCCCGGGATCCGGGAATGGTGCCGTCTCTTTGCAGGGTTTGGCTGTACCAGGCCCTGTTGTTCCTAGAGTGAGCGCAGGACCGAGACCACTTTGCCCATGATGGTGGCGTGGTCGCCAAGAATGGGTTCGTACTGCGTGTTCTGCGGGAGCAGCCATGTGTGGCCGTCACGCTGGCGGAAGGTCTTGACGGTGGCTTCATCGTCCAGGAGCGCGGCCACGATGTCGCCGTTGGCGGCGTCCGCCTGGCGGCGGACCACCACCCAGTCGCCGTCGCAGATGGCTGCGTCCACCATGGAGTCACCAGCCACCTTGAGCATAAAGAGCTCGCCCTGGCCCACCAGTTGGCGGGGCAGCGGCATGACATCCTCCACCAGCTGGTCCGCCAGGATGGGGCCGCCGGCAGCAATGCGGCCAACCAGGGGAACCATTGCCGTATCCAGTGCCGTGGGCAGCGCGGTGACTGTTGCGCCGGCGCCAGGCGCCGAAGCGGCCGCAGGCTGGTGTGCCGTCTTGGCCGCGCCGCCGTCCAGCGTGAGGGGCATCAGCACCTCCATGGCGCGCGGCCGCTTCGGATCCCGGCGGAGATATCCCAGTTTCTCCAGCTGCGAGAGCTGGTGCGTCACGCTTGAGAGGCTTGCGAGCCCCACCGTATCGCCGATCTCGCGCATGGACGGCGGATAGCCGTTGTCATTGACGGAGCGCTGGATGGTTTCGAGGATTTTTTTCTGCCGGGGCGTCAACCCTTTGGCGGTCTTCTTCGGCTGCGGGGCTGCCCTGCCCCCGGTGGCTGCTGCTGCCATATTCGCCAATGCCTTTCGGTTGCCACCGGGCTTGTCGCTGCGCCGGACTGGGTGAGCTTGCCTCAATGTCAGACCCTGCTGATCAACTTCAAGGGTGGTTGTTCTTTCCTTCAAAACTAGGCCAGCCACATTGCTTTTTCAAACATTTGTTCTAGCGAGTCTCGACATTGTTCGTTGATAGGTGCTAAAACAGAAGGAGCAAAGTTCGAACATGTGTTCTACTCGAGGCTTGCATCATTCGAATACAGCGTGCGTTTTTCGAAGAACCAGCCGAAGTGCCGGCGGTGCAGCAGCGGAGCGGGACATAGAAGCAGCAAGGTCGGGCAGCACAGTACGGTCCAGGAGGGCTCAGTTCATGTCAGCTATATCCGCTTCGCAGGCCAAGGGTCCGCGCGTTCATTCCCATCAGTCCGCACACCAGCTTCTGTCGCAACGGCACAGGTCCCGGTCCTCGCAGGTGCCGGCGGGTATGCCGGAGTCCCCGGGCAAGCCGGCACCCCTGCCGCCGTTGCGCCTGACGCGCCGGGGCAAGGTTGTCCTGATCGGGATTCCGCTGGTGCTGCTGGCTGCCCTGCTGCTATCCCTGGCGGGGTTCTTCAACTCGCCGGCCAAGGCGTCCGATGCGCCGGAGGACCTGTCGGTGACACCCACCGTCACGGTGACCGTCCAGCCCGGCGAATCGCTGTGGGCCATCGCGGGCACCGTTGCCCCTGGCCGGGACGCCCGCGATGTGATTGCGGACATCGTCCAGCTCAACAACCTGCCGGCCGGAGCAGTCCTCCCCGGGCAGCAGCTCTACGTCCCCACCCGCTGAAGCCGCAGAAGTCCGTGCACGCTGAGCGCGAACAGGGGCCGTCACATTTTCCGGTCTCCGGAACGGCCACTAAACTGTTCAGGTGAATGACCAGCTTGAGCGTCTGAACCGGCTTCCCCTCCGCAGCAACCTCCGCGGGCTGACCCCCTATGGGGCGCCCCAGCTGGATGTCCCCATCCTTCTCAACGTCAACGAAAACACCCACGGTGTTCCCGCGGACGTGCGGGCCGCCATCAGCGCCGCGGTAACAGAGGCCGCCGCCGGGCTCAACCGCTACCCGGACCGGGAGTTTACCGAGCTTCGGAAGGCGTTGGCCGAATACCTGGGGCATGGACTGGATGAGGCCAATCTCTGGGCTGCCAACGGTTCCAACGAGGTGCTCCAGCAGATCCTGCAGGCATTCGGCGGTCCGGGCCGGACGGCGCTGGGCTTCCCCCCCACGTATTCGATGTACCCGCTGCTCGCCAGCGGTACCGACACCGAATACATCACTGGCGAACGCGCCGAGGGGTACGGCCTCAGCGCCGAATCGGCAGCACGCCAGGTCAAGGAACTGCAGCCAAACATCGTTTTCCTGAGCTCGCCCAACAATCCCACCGGCACGGGCCTGGGAATGGATGTTGTGGAGGGCGTCTATGCCGCCGGTGAGGCCAGCCAGACGATCGTGATCGTGGACGAGGCTTACCACGAATTTGCCCACGACGGCACGCCGAGTGCCCTGACCCTGCTGCCGGGCCGCGAGCGGCTCATTGTCATCCGCACCATGAGCAAGGCTTTTGCCCTGGCCGGCGCCCGGCTGGGCTACATGGCCGCGGCACCCGAGGTCACGGACGCCCTGCGCCTGGTCCGGCTGCCCTACCACCTGTCCGCCGTCACCCAGGCCACGGCCCTGGCCGCCCTGCAGCACCGCGAAGCACTGATGGCCGATGTTGAGGACATCAAGAGGCAGCGTGACCGGATCGTCTCGGAGCTGACCCGTATGGGCCTTAAGCCCGCTGCCTCGGACTCCAACTTTGTCTTCTTCGGCGGACTGGATCGGCCCCACGACGTCTGGCAGCAGCTGCTGGACGCCGGTGTGCTGATCCGGGACGTCGGAATCCCCGGCCACCTGCGCGTGACCGCCGGCACTGAGACCGAAACCACAGCCTTCCTCACGTCCCTGGAAAGCATCCTTGCAAGCCAGGCTGCCCTTCCAGCCTAGACTTGACCTACCGGGCGCTGGGCGCCCCCAAAATCAAACCTTCTGCCTTAAAGGACACCTGACCATGACTTCCACCGGATCGAACGCGGCCGCCTCCCGGACTGCGCGCATGGAGCGTGCCACCAGCGAGTCGTCCGTGCTCGTGGAAATCAATCTCGACGGCACCGGCATCTCGGACATCGACACGTCCGTGCCGTTCTACGACCATATGCTCACGGCGCTGTGCAAGCACTCGCTCATCGACATGACGGTGAAGGCCACCGGCGACATCCATATTGATGTTCACCACACCGTGGAAGACGTCGCCATCACCTTCGGCGAGGTACTGCGCACCGCCCTGGGCAACAAAGCCGGGATCCGCCGGTTCGGCGAAGCTACCGTTCCCCTGGACGAAGCGTTGGCCCACGCCGTCGTGGACGTTTCCGGACGGCCCTACCTGGTGCACGGCGGCGAGCCGGCCGGCCAGGAGTACCACCTCATCGGCGGCCACTTCACAGGCTCCCTGACCCGGCACATCTTCGAAGCCATCACGCTGCACGCAGGGATCTGCCTGCACATGAACGTGATCGCGGGCCGCGACCCGCATCACATCGTGGAAGCGCAGTTCAAGGCGTTCGCCCGGGCGCTGCGCGCTGCCGTGGAGCCGGATCCCCGCGTTGAAGGCATCCCGTCCACCAAGGGCGCGCTGTGAGCGGCCAGGTCCTGAAAGACGGGGCCATCATCGATCCTTCTGCGTCCCGGAAGCTGCCCTCGCCGGAGGGAAAGCCCACGGTCACCGTCCTGGACTATGGCTCGGGCAACGTCCGGTCGGCCGTGCGCGCCCTGGAACGGGCCGGTGCCGAGGTGGTCCTCAGCGCCAAGCCCGAGGATGTCCTGAACGCCGACGGCCTGGTGGTCCCCGGCGTCGGCGCCTTTGAAACCGTCATGCGCGAACTCAAGGCCGTGGACGGCATCCGCCTTATCGGCAGGCGGGTTGCCGGCGGCCGCCCGGTCCTCGGTATCTGCGTTGGCCTCCAGGTGCTTTTCGAGGCCGGCGTCGAACACGGCACCGAGGCCGAAGGCATCGGGGAGTGGCCCGGGAAAGTCGAGCTCCTCCCGGCGGACGTGGTGCCGCACATGGGCTGGAACACGGTGAAGGTGCCGGAGGGCTCCAAGCTCTTCGCCGGGGTTGAAAACGAGCGGTTCTACTTTGTGCACTCCTATGGAGTACAGGAATGGAACTTCGACGTCATCCAGCCGCGGATGGCGGCGCCCTTGGTCACCTGGTCGGAGCACGGCGCCCCGTTCATCGCGGCGGTCGAAAACGGCCCGCTCTGTGCCACGCAGTTCCACCCGGAAAAGTCCGGCGATGCCGGTTCCCGGCTGCTGCGGAACTGGGTGGAGGCCCTGCGCCGCCCCGCTGCCGGCGGCAATGCCCCGGCTGCGGAGAACCCGGCCGCCGGCGACACTTCAGAGCCGGCCGGCGGCAACGCCTAGATGCTGTGGTCCGTTGTCCTGATGGCCCTCGCCGGCCTGCTGGTGGGCGGAGCCCTGTCCTTCCGGCAGCAGCACAAGCCGCTCTGGACCCAAATATCGTTCTACGTCCTGGCGGGCATGGCTTTGCTTGCCGCCTACCTGCTGACGCTGCCGGCCAACTGACGGCCCGGCCCACCCTGCCCCAACCCTGAAGGATGAAGATGACCACCGCTAACGATCTGCCGGTTCTTGAACTGCTGCCCGCCGTTGACGTCGTGAACGGGCAGGCCGTCCGGCTGGTCCAGGGCGAAGCGGGCAGCGAAACGAGTTACGGCACTCCGCTGGAGGCCGCGTTGAACTGGCAGCAGCAGGGCGCGGAATGGGTGCACCTGGTGGATCTGGATGCCGCTTTTGGACGAGGATCCAACGCTGAACTGCTCCGGGAAGTGGTGGGCCGGCTGGACATCAACGTGGAACTCTCCGGAGGCCTGCGCGATGACGAAACCCTCGAGGCCGCCCTGGACCTCGGCGTAGCCCGCGTAAACCTGGGCACCGCCGCCCTGGAAAATCCGGACTGGACGCGCCGGGCCATCGACCGCTTCGGCGACAAGATCGCCGTCGGCCTGGACGTTCGCGGAACCACCCTTGCCGGCCGCGGCTGGACCAAGGAAGGCGGGGACCTCTGGGAGGTCCTGGGCCGCCTTGAAGAGGCAGGCTGCTCCAGGTATGTCGTCACCGACGTCACCAAGGACGGCACGCTCCAGGGTCCCAACGTCGAACTCCTGCGCCAGATGGTGGAGAAGACGGGCAAGCCCGTGGTGGCCTCCGGCGGCATCTCCAGCCTGGACGACCTGAAGGTCCTGCGTTCGCTCGTGCCGCTCGGTGTCGAAGGCGCAATCGTAGGCAAGGCGCTGTACGCCCGGGCCTTCACACTTCCCGAAGCCCTCGACGTCGCCGGCCGCCGCTAAGGGCGCGGCAACAGGGACCATTCGCAGCATGGCCAACCACGAAGCACCCGCACCGCGTCCCCTTCCAGGGCACATCGCGGCAGCACTGGCAGGCGCGGGAGGTGCCACGGACTCCGCCGGCCAGCCATGGGCGGGCCGCAGCCTCGCCGGCGACGACGCCAGGATCCACAACTTCGAGGACGATGACGGATCGGCTGACGCCGGTTACCTCGCCGCCGTCGCGGACCTCCGGGCAGGCGCAGCGGACGAAACAGCCGTTGTTGCTTCCCTGGCCACCGCCCGGGTCTTCATTCCCATCGTTGCCCAGCTCGCCGAAGAAGGGGAATCCGCCCATGGCCTGCACGCGGATAAGCAGGCTGACATGGCTTTGGTCACCCTGAAAGCCGCAGACGGCCGGACCGCCATGCCAGCGTTCACCTCGGTTGCGGCGCTGGCCAGCTGGCATCCGGACGCCCGGCCGGTAGCCGTCTATGCAGCCCGTGCTGCCTTGTCTGCGGTGGCTGAGGGCGCCGAACTCCTGGTTTTGGATCCCGGGGCCGAGGTCACCTTTGTGGTCCGCCGGCCTGCCGTGTGGGCCCTTGCCCAGCAGCAGGACTGGACCCCCTCCTACATGGATGGGGAACTCGCGGCGGAAATGGGCCGGGCCGCGGCGGATTTTCCCGCTGTCCGGCGCATCGAGTTGTTGCCCGGCGGGGGAGTGGCGTCCCGTACGGCCGACGGATCCGCCATGCCGGGCGGAGGAGCCGGACCCGAGCTGCAGGTGGTGCTTTACCTCGAAGACGGCCTTGACGCGGCAGGGGTTCAGCAACTGGTGGCGGGACTCCAGGCCCAGTGGTCACGGAATGTATTGTTTGGGGAGCGGGTCGACTCAATCGAGATCAAGTTGCGGCGCGCAGCACAGTAGCCGGCAGCCGTGCGGGGTGACCCCCGGTCCGCTGCGGCAGACGTAAGGATCACCTCGTGAATTTCGCTCTCTACCGGGAGTTGCTCGCCGTCCGGCCCATCCGGCGCCTGCTCCTTGTGGGCATGGTCGCCCGTATCCCGCATTCAGCTGCCGGAGTCCTGCTGACCCTCCACATTGTCCTGACCCTCGGCGAGGGGTACGCCGCCGCCGGTGCGGCAGCGGCCGTCATGACCATCGGCATCGCCCTTGGTGCCCCCTGGCGGGGCCGGCGCGTGGACACCGCCGGCCTGCGACGGGCCCTGATCCCGTCCGTCATCTCGGAAACCGTCATCTGGTCCATCGTTCCGCACGTGTCCTACCAGTGGCTCCTGCCGCTGGTGTTCGTGGGCGGCCTGCTTACCCTGCCCATCTTCAGCGTGGTCCGGCAGTCCCTGGGCGTGCTGGCCGACGGCGACCAGCGGCGTACCGCGTTCGCCCTGGACGCCATCACCACCGAGATGGTGTTCATGATCGGCCCGGCCGCGGGCGCAGTGGTCGCCACAAGCGGCTACACCACCGCCGGCTTGACGGTGGTGGGCGTCTCCACATCACTGGCCGGGCTCTTCCTGATCTGGTTCAATCCGCCCACCCGGAGCCCCGAACAGAGCGCGGAGTGTGCCGCTGACCAGCGCCATGCCGCGGAAGTCGCCGTCGTGTCCTCCGCCCCGGCCCACGTGCAGGAGGCGGCTGCCGAGCTGGTACCGGCCGGAGCTACGGCGACGCCCGGACTCCGCAGCAAGGTGGCCCGAAACTTCGCCTGGTTCACCGCCACCGTGGCCGCGCTTTTTGCCGTGGCGGCAGGCGCCGGAATGGTGCTCAGCGGCACCGACGTGGGTATCGTGGCAGCCCTGGAAACCGGCGGCCGCCAGAGCGAAATCGGCATTGTCTTCCTGTTCTGGTGCGCCGCGTCAGTGGTGGGCGGGCTTGTCTACGGCGCCATGCACCGGCCCGTCGCGCCGATTGTCCTGCTGCTCGGCATGGCGGCACTGACCATCCCCATGGGATTCGCCCACGACACCTGGACACTGGCCCTGTTCTCGATCCTGCCGGGACTCCTGTGTGCTCCGGTGCTCTCCTCAGCCTCCGAGAAAGTGGCGGACCTGGTATCCGAGGAGCGCCGCGGGGAGGCCATGGGCTGGTATGGCTCGGCGCTGACCGCCGGAGTTGCCCTGGGCGCGCCGCTCGCCGGGATCTTCATCGACGGCATGGGTCCGTCCGGCGGGTTCGTATCCGTGGGGGTTGCGGGCGTCCTGCTGTGCCTCGTTGGCCTGGTTCTCCAGCTCCGCCGCCGCAGGGTGGCCGCCTGACCTTCCCAGCACACGGCTGCTGTGGGTCAACGGATGGACTGCCGCCTCACCGGAAGTGGGGCAGGAGGCCTGTACCAACGACGACGGCGGGCCGACCCCTCGAGGTCGGCCCGCCGTCGTCGTGGCTGCTTTGGCCCTAAGGCGTCAGGCAGCCGGTGTCATTGCGTGATATCAGTTGACGGCGCCGGTGTACTTCTCGCCCGGGCCCTTCCCGGGGGCATCCGGGATCAGGGATTCTTCGCGGAAGGCAAGCTGGAGCGAACGCAGTCCGTCGCGCAAGGGTCCTGCATGCTGGGAGCCGATCTCGGGCGCAGCTGCGGTCACCAGGCCTGCCAGCGCAGTGATCAGTTTCCGGGCCTCGTCCAGGTCCTTCAGTTCCTCGGCGTTGTCCTCCGCGGCAAGCCCGAGCTTGACGGCTGCGGCGCTCATCAGGTGGACGGCGGCGGTGGTGATGACCTCGATGGCCGGTACCTCGGAAATGTCGCGGATCTGCTGGGAGACGTCGCCGCTGGCGTCGGCGGACTCGAAAACGTATGAATTACTGTCTGGGGTGCTCATACTGGTAAGCTTGACACAGACCAACTGGATGTCGTTATTTCAGAGATTCGGTTCCCACCGGCGCTTCGCTGCGTTGACGGGAATTTTTTCTGTAGAATGGCATGCAGTTTGCAAGCGGAGTTCTCTCCCACCCGCGTCAGCCGCTGTTCCGAGTGTTCTCCTTGAACATCTCCGGGACGCAAGGTTGCCGGGTACCTGGTTGGGCAAGGCGCCGGCGTTCGCCGGGGACCTTGCATGCTGTCCTTTCGCGGGACCGGCATCACCAACCGTTCAGAGGCCTTCGATTGCTCCGGCAGTTGGGGGCCTTCTCTATTTGCCGGATTCCACAACAAAAACAGGAGCTTTAACATTAGCGAGCCAAGAATCAATGAGCGTATCCGCGTCCCCGAGGTGCGGCTGGTCGGCCCTGCAGGTGAACAGGTAGGCATCGTCCGTATTGAGGATGCCCTGCGTCTGGCTGCCGAGTCCGACCTTGATCTCGTTGAAGTTGCACCTCAGGCGAAGCCTCCGGTGTGCAAGCTGATGGACTTCGGCAAGTACAAGTACGAGGCCGCGGTCAAGGCACGTGAAGCCCGGAAGAACCAGACGAACACCGTTCTGAAGGAAATCCGCTTCCGCCTGAAGATCGACACCCACGACTACGAGACCAAGCGCGGACACGCACTGCGCTTCCTCGGCGCCGGGGACAAGGTCAAGGCCATGATCCAGTTCCGCGGCCGTGAGCAGCAGCGTCCGGAAATGGGCATCCGCCTGCTCCAGCGCTTCGCCGACGACGTCGCCGAAGTTGGTGTGGTGGAGTCCAGCCCCCGCATCGACGGCCGCAACATGGTCATGGTGGTGGGCCCGCTCAAGAACAAGGCTGAGGCCAAGGCCGAGGCACGCCGCGCAACGCAGCGTGCCGAAGCGAAGGCGCAGAACGAAGCCAAGGCGTCCGGACGCATCGATGTTTCCGGTGACGACCAGGCCCCCCTGACGCAGTCCCTGGCGGACCTGCTGCCTGAGGGTTTCACCGTCTCCACGGAACCCGAAGCACCGGCCGAGGCCCCCGAGCAGACGCCGGCACCCGCCGTCGAGCCTGCCGCAGCCGAAGCCCCCGCGAAGGCCGCCGAAGCTCCCAAGCAGGAAGCTCCCAAGCAGGAGGCCCCTCAGCAGGAAGCCCCCAAGCAGGAAGCCCCCAAGGCTGCCGCACCCGCTCCCAAGGCTGCCGCACCGGCTCCCAAGGCTGCCGCGCCGGCCCCCAAGCCTGCGGCGGAAAAGCCCGAAGCTGCCCCGGCAGCTGCGGCGCCCAAGCCTGCAGCAGTACCTGCTCCGCCGAAGCCGGTGGCCAGGCCCGCCGCGCCGAAGCCCGCCGCCCGTCCTGCCCCCAAGGCAGTGCCGAAGCCGGCCGGTAAGAAGACCACTTAGTTCACAGCTGCCGGAGGTTCCGCCTTCCGGCAGTCAGCAACCAGCATGCCGCCCGCAGGGGCGGCTGCGCGATGAAGCTGCAGGCATAGCCTGCGGATACGTAAGGAGATCGGTTCCCATGCCGAAGATGAAGACCCACAGCGGTGCTAAGAAGCGCTTCAAGCTGACCGGCAGCGGCAAGCTGCGCCGCCAGCAGGCCAACCGCCGCCACTACCTGGAGCACAAGTCCTCCCGGCTGACCCGTCGCCTCGCCGGTGACAAGATCGTCTTCAAGGGCGACGCCAAGGTCATCCGGAAGATGCTCGGCATCTAATTTCCAAGTTCTTTGACTGACAGCCACCTGGTTGTCAGTCACCTGCCAAACAGCCTTCTCAGGCCGCCGGGAAACCGGCAGTAGATGCTTGGGATCAGATTTTCGAAGGAGTACGCACGTGGCACGTGTGAAGAGGGCGGTCAACGCCCACAAGAAGCGCCGGGTTATCCTTGAACGCGCAAAGGGCTACCGTGGACAGCGTTCACGCCTGTACCGCAAGGCCAAAGAGCAGCTGCTGCACTCGTTTGTGTACAGCTACGGCGACCGCAAGAAGAAGAAGGGCGACTTCCGCCGCCTGTGGATCCAGCGCATCAACGCGGCTTCCCGCGCCAACGGCCTGACCTACAACCGCCTCATCCAGGGCCTGAAGGCCGCTGAGGTTGAGGTCGACCGCCGCATGCTGGCCGAGCTGGCTGTCTCCGACGCCAACGCCTTCGCCGCACTGGTCCAGGTCGCCAAGGACTCCCTGCCGGCCGACACCTCCGCCAAGAAGGTTGTTGCCTAGCAACGCTGCTCCCCGTGAGGGGACAGTTCAGGAACGGGTGGCAGCAGCCACTAAAGTTCTTATATGAACGAAACCGGGCGCCCGCAAGATTTTCCACTCTCCAACCCCCGAGCTGATCGGGTCCGGGACGTGGCAAAACTTGCAGGGCGCCCGGCCCGTTTAAAGCGTGGACAATTCCTCGCGGAGGGGCCCCAGGCCGTGCGGGAGGCCTTGAAGCTTCACCACGAGCGCCTCGCCGCGGGAGCCCCCGGTATCGTCACGGAAGTTTTCGCCAGCGAGGCCTGCCTTGACCGGTTTCCGGAGTTCGAGGAACTTGCAGAAGGAACCAACGCCCGGCTGGCCACGGACGAGGTCCTCGCGGCTATGGCGGACACCGTTAACCCCCAGGGCATCATCGCCGTGTGCGGCTTCGTCGATGTGGCGCTGGAGGAAGTGCTCGACGCCGGGCCCCGCCTGATCGCAGTGCTCTGCCAGGTGCGCGACCCAGGAAACGCCGGCACCGTCCTGCGCGCCGCGGACTCCGCAGGGGCTGACGCCGTGGTCCTGACTTCTTCCAGCGTGGACATTTACAACCCCAAGGCCGTGCGGTCGACAGCGGGGTCCCTGTTCCACCTGCCCGTGGTGCTGGGCGCGGACCCTGCTGAACTCGTGGCCGCCTGCAAGGCCCGGGGGATCGGAGTCCTGGCTGCGGACGGCTATGGCCCGCTGAACCTGGACGCGCTGCAGGACGAAAACGCCCGCCGCCGCCTGACCGGAGCCGGGCCGGAGTCCATCTATGACCTGGCGGCGCCCACCGCATGGCTGTTCGGCAACGAGGCGCAGGGGCTCTCGGCTGCCGAGCTTGAGCTGGCGGACCATCGGGTCGCCGTCCCGGTGTATGGAGCCGCGGAAAGCCTCAATCTCGGCACAGCGGCCACCGTTTGCCTTTACGCGAGTGCGCGTTCCCAGCACTTGCCTGCTGACGCCACCGCCTGAGCTTCCCGCCGGGCGTGCGGTGGCATGAATAAAGGCCCCGGATTGTCCGGGGCCTTGGTGCCATGAAATTTCAAATAGCGGAAAGCATCAGGGTGCGCGGGTGGCTTTTCCGCGTCCGGTGATGGCTCCGTAGATGCCGGCAACGACCAGGCCGCCGACGATAGCGAGAATCCAGGTGCCGAGGTCAAAGAAGGCAAGATCGCCCCTGTTGAACAGGAGGCTGCCGATCCAGCCGCCAACGATGGCGCCCACCACACCCAAAACAAGGCTGGTGACCCAACCGCCGCCGACCCGCCCGGGCATGACCGCTTTAACGATGGCCCCTACAATGAGGCCGAGAATAATCCACGCAAGAAAACCCATGTCTCCTCCTTATGGTTACCGGGATTTAATAGTCCCGATGAGCCTCAAGCTAACATAACGGCACCTTAATGTCAGCAGGCATAGGGCCTGCCGCTGTCGCAGGCGGGAGCCACGGGGGCAATCGGTTCGTGCTGACGGCGGGCGGCAAAAAAGCGCAACGGACCGCAGGGGGGCCTCCGTTTGGTAACGGCGTGGACGCTGAATTACGCGGCCAGCGGCTTCCTGCGTTCCAGGACTCCGCTGACGATGGCGACGCCGAAGCCGAGGATGGCAAGGACGGCACCTACCAGCGCCGGGGCAACGTAGCCCCAGCCCAGCGCGATGACGAGCCCGCCGAGGAAGGCACCCAGGGCGTTCGCCACGTTCAGCGCCGCGTGGTTCAGGGACGACGCCAGCGAAGGGGCATCCGGTGAGGCGTCCAGCAGCCTGGTCTGCAGCGCAGGAATCAGCATGGAGCCGGACGCACCCACCACAAACACCATCACGAAGGCTGACCACGGCCACTGGACTGCCACGGCGTAGACCACCAGCGCCACCGCAATGGCCGGGAGCACCTTGTACAGGGTTCCCATGACCGACTTGTCGGCGATCCGTCCGCCAACGATGTTTCCGGCCACCATGCCCAGGCCGTAAAGGGCCACCACGATGGGAATCAGCGACGACGGGATCCCTGCCACCAGCGTCATGGTGTGGGCGATGTAGGTGTAGGTGGCGAAGAAACCGCCGAAGCCCACAACGCCGATCAGGATGGCCAGCCACACCTGCAGCCGCTTCAGCGCGCCCAGTTCCCTGACGATGCTCGCGTCCGGATGGGCTGGCTGGAAGGGGACGAACCGCCACACCAATGCCATAGTCAGCAGGCCGATGAAGCCCACCAGGACAAAGAGCAGCCGCCAGCCGTAGGTCTGGCCCAGCCAGGTGGCGAACGGCACACCAATAACGTTGGAGATGCTGAGGCCCGCCATCACCATGGAGATGGCCCAGCCGCGCTTGGAGGGCGGAACCAGGGAGGCGGCGATGACGGCCGCCACGCCGAAGAAGGCCCCGTGCGGCAGGCCGGCGGCAAACCTAGAAACCAGCATGGTCCCGTAGTCGGGGGCGATGAACGACGCCAGGTTGGCCACGGTGAAAAACACCATCAGGCCGAGCGCAAGGTGCTTGCGGGGGAGCCTGGCACCCACCGCGGCAAGCAGGGGCGCTCCAACCACCACTCCCAGGGCGTAGGCGGATATAAGGTGTCCCGCCTCCGGCGTACTGATCCCCAAACCCTGCTCCACCTCTTTCAGCAGGCCCATCATGGTGAACTCGGTGACACCGATGCCCACGCCGCCCATGGCAAGGGCAATAATGGCCATCGCCAGGTTGCGGGAGGTGGTGGGGGCTGCCGTGGACGTTTGGAGGGCGCTGCTCATATGCCTGCTTTTCGAGGAGAAATTCTGCTGGAAGGAGTGTTGCCACGGCGATGGGGCGGAGGGACCTGGACCCCTGTTCGGAAACCCCTGACCGGTGAGGAGTATTCCCGGTGCCTGGCTGAGGTGCCCGGCTGCTCCCATTGTCCCCCATAGAATGATGCGGTGACTGGACTGATACAGGTGGTGGGCGGAGCCGTGGTGGACCGCTTGGCGGAACCGGCCATGTTGCTGGTGGCCCGGCGCAGCGCACCGGAGAAGCTCGCTGGCCTTTGGGAGTTTCCGGGCGGCAAGGTGGAGCCGGGCGAGGACCCGGAAGCTGCCCTGACACGGGAGCTGTCCGAGGAACTGGGCGTCGCTGTCCGGCTGGGTTCCGAACTTCCGGGGGAGGACGCGTTGGGATGGCCGCTGAATGACCGCGCTGCAATGCGGGTCTGGTTCGCGGAAGTCACGCATGGGGAGCCCGCGCCCCTGGAAGACCACGATGAACTGCGCTGGGTGCCGCTGGCGGATCCGGACACGGTCCTGGCCTTGCCCTGGATTCCTGCGGACTTCCCGATTGTCCGGGCGCTGCTGGCAATCCTGGCCGTTCCTGCCGGCAAGACATCCGGCTGGAACGGCAGCTAGAACAAAGCCTCCTGGTTTGCCTGCCCTGCCTGTCCCCGGGCTTGGCCTGACCCTTGGGGAAGGCTGCCGGCCGGAGCTTCCGGAATGATGCCTGCGGGGTATTCAGCTTCCTCAACGCGTGGATCGTCCAGGTCCCGGTGGCTGAATCCCGACGAATGGGAGAAGCCGTGCCGTGCCTTGAAATAACGGACTTTCCCGGCAAGCCAGGTGCGGTACTCCTTGGACGCGTAGGAGCCCGATTCGTACAGGCGACGGTAGCGGCCTGCCAGCTCGGGATGGTTGGCCGCAATCCACTTCATGAACCATTCCCTGGTGCCGGGCTTCAAGTACAACGCACCTGCGGTGACCCCCGTAGCCCCGGCGGCAGCCAGGGAAGCGAAGAGCGCATCCAGCGCTTCGTCGCTGTCCGAGAGCCACGGGAGGATGGGCATGGCCATCACACCGCAGGGAAGGCCGGCCTCGCGAAGCCGGGAAACCAGCTTCAGCCGTGCCCGGGGACCCGGCGTGCCCGGTTCAATAGCCTCGGACAGGGCTTCATTGGTCATGGCCAGCGAGATTCCCAGGCCCACTGGAACCTGGGTGGCAGCGCTTTTCAGTAGCGGGATGTCCCGCGCCAGCAGTGTTCCCTTGGTCAGGATGGACAGGGGTGTACCGGAATCCGCAAGGGCGGAGATGATCCCCGGCATGAGCCGGTACCGGCCCTCCGCACGCTGGTATGGATCCGTGTTGGTGCCGAGTGCCACCTGATGGCGGCCCCAGGATGGTTTGGCAAGTTCCTTGCGGAGTACTTCTGCGGCATTGACCTTGACCACCACCTGGCTGTCGAAGTCCAGGCCGGCGTCGAAGTCCAGGTAGGTGTGGCTCTTGCGTGCGAAGCAGTAGACGCAGGCGTGGCTGCAGCCGCGGTACGGGTTGACCGTCCACTCGAACGGCATGCGGGACCGCGCCGGTACTTTATTGAGCACCGATTTCGCGGTGACCTCATGGAAAGTGATGCCGGCAAACTCGGGAGTGGTCACCGATCGGACCAGCCCGGCGAGCGGGAGGAGCGCCGGAGCGGGTCCGCTGGTTTCCTCCGCAGGTGCCGGCACCAATGCTTGTGCGTCCCATCTCATGCCACCTATTCGAAAACATGTTCGAATAAAAGTCAAGGCCATACCTGACTTGGCGGATCGTCAGGCGTGCAGTTCCCAGACCACAGTCACCGCTGTTTCCACCCGGCTTTCCCCGGGTTCAATAGCCAGGCTTTCCACGGCGCTGGCCCGCTGGATCCCGGCCAGCGGCACCGGGCCCTGTGCCGGATTGTGTTCAGTTACGGAAACCACAGGTCCCAACGTGGCCGAAGCCAAGGCAGCGAACTGCGCGGCAGCCCGGAGCGCATCCTGCCAGGCGGCCGCGCGTGCCTGTTCCCTGACCGCTGAGTCGTCGGAAAGGGTCAACTGCAGGCCGTTGAGCCGGGCGTCGTTGCCGCCTGCGCGGACGGCTTCCGATATGGTGCCGGACGCGGACGCCAGATCCCGAAGCCGGATGCTTAAAGTGCTGCCGGCAACGTAACCCGCAACCTGCTGGCCTTCGCCCTCGCGCCAGACGAGATCGGCGCGCACCGTAAGCCCGGTTGTCCGGGTGTCCGCGGAGGCAACGCCGGCACTGCGGAAGACGGCGATAACCGCAGCCAGTGCTTCCCCCGCGCCGGAATAAGAGGCCTCAACTGAAGCGGCACGGCACTCCACGCCGATGGAAACGAGCATCAGGTCCGGGGCGGCTTCCGCCCACCCGGTGCCCGTCACCGTGACAGTGCCGGCGCCCCCTTGCCGCTCCAGGTTTTCCCCGTCCCCGCTCTCTTGGTTCCCGTTCATCCGGCCCATGGTCATGACCAACCCCGGGACGCGAGGGATTCCCCGGAGGGGTAGCCTCCCGCAGCCAGTCCGGCGTGCCGCTCAAAGATATTGGCCGTCCCGGGATTCCCGGTCCGCAGGACGGACCACCCGGCGGCGGCGAGATACAGCGGGATGAACGGAACCCCCAGGCACCAGGCGTACTGGGTGCAGTGCCTTTCCTCATGGCCCAGCAGGGCGGGCAGTGACAGCAGATCGTGCGCGGGGCCCCTGCAGAGGACCACGTTTCCCAGCGTGAACGCCCGTGCAAAGGGCAGCCGCCACCGATAGCCCGCGGCGAGGATGAGGCCGCGCGGACCACTGCTGAGGCGGGTGCGGGCGGCAACTGCTACGGCCACACCCAGCACCGTACTGCCGTTGATGAGGTTCGCAGCTTGCCTCAACCGCTGGGCAGCGGTCAGGGGTGGCAGGGATCCCGGGCGCTGCCGCAGTGTCATGAGGCCATGGTAGCCGGAGGGTTCAATTAGACTGGAGGGCAGTGGCCGCCGGTTTTGCCGGTGTGCCCTGACCTGGTCATTGAATGAACTGAATTTGAGGGCATTCATCCATGACCTGCCAGTGACGGACGCGCCGCCGGGAGACCGCGCAGGGCTGCTCCGCTCGCCGGCAGCCACGACTCGTAGCTAAGAACAGTAGATGACTGAAACTTTGCCGGGCGCCGCCATTCCGAACCCCACGGATGAAGCCGCCATCAACGCCGCTGTAGACCAGGCCATCACCGCCATTGCCGGTGCGGCCACCCTTGACGAGCTGAAGGCGGTGAGGCTGGCGCACACGGGGGAGAAGTCCCCGCTGAGCCTCGCCAACCGTGAAATCGGCAAGCTGCCCAAAGACCAGAAGGCGCTCGCCGGAAAACTCATGGGTGCATCCCGCGGGCGGGTCAACAAAGCGCTCGCCGACCGTACCGAAGTCCTCGAGGCCGAGAACGACGCACGCATCCTCCTGGAGGAGACCGTGGACGTCACGGCGGCTCCGCGCCGCCGTCGTGCCGGTGCCCGGCACCCGCTCTCCACACTCCAGGACCGCGTGGCGGACATCTTCGTGGGCATGGGCTGGGAAATCGCCGAAGGCCCCGAGGTGGAATCGGAATGGTTCAACTTCGACGCCCTGAACTTCAAGCCGGACCACCCGGCCCGCGAGATGCAGGACACCTTCTTCGTGGAGCCCCCGGAGGCCCACCTGCTGATGCGCACGCACACCTCACCGGTGCAGGTCCGCTCCATGCTGGAACGCGAGCTGCCCATCTATGTGCTGTGCCCCGGCAAGGTGTTCCGCACGGACGAGCTGGACGCCACCCACACCCCGGTGTTCCACCAGTTCGAGGGCCTGGCCATCGACAGGAACCTGAGCATGGCGGACCTGCGCGGCACCCTGGAGCACTTCGCCCGGCAGATGTTCGGCGATGAAGCCTCCATCCGGCTGCGCCCCAACTACTTTCCGTTCACCGAGCCGTCCGCCGAGCTGGACATCTGGCACCCGGGTGCGAAGGGCGGTCCGCGCTGGATCGAGTGGGGCGGCTGCGGCATGGTCAACCCCAACGTCCTCCGGGCTGCCGGCATCGACCCGGACGTCTATTCAGGTTTTGCCTTCGGCATGGGCATCGAACGCACCCTCATGTTCCGCAACGAGGTGGGCGACATGCGCGACATGATCGAAGGCGATGTACGTTTCAGCGAGCACTTCGGGATGGAGATCTAACAGTGCGTATCCCACTTTCCTGGCTGCGTGAATTCGCAGAGGTACCGGCCGGAGCAACGGCCGAAGACGTGATGGCCGAGCTGGTCAAGGTCGGTTTCGAAGAAGAGGACGTGCACCGTCCCACGGACACCCTGCAGGGGCCCATCGTGGTGGGCCAGGTCCTGAGCCTGGTCAAGGAACCGCAGACCAACGGCAAAACCATCAACTGGTGCCAGGTCCGGGTTGTCCCCGAGGGCAAGGAACAGACCCTCACCGGAGACGGCATTGACCCGTCCGGTGTGCAGGGCATCATCTGCGGCGCCCACAACTTCGTGGAAGGCGACAAAGTTGTGGTCACCCTTCCCGGCGCCGTGCTGCCCGGGAACTTCCACATCTCCGCCCGCAAGACGTACGGCCACCTGTCCGCCGGCATGATCGCTTCGGTGCGCGAGCTGGGCATCGGCGAGGACCACGACGGCATCCTGGTCCTGTCCCGCATCGGACTGGACCCGGAGATCGGCACCGATGCCATGGAGCTCCTGGGCCTCTACGACCAGGCTGCCGAAATCAACGTCACCCCGGACCGCGGCTACGCCTTCTCCATCCGTGGTGTGGCCCGCGAGTACGCGCACGCCACCGGAACAACGTTCACGGACCCGGCCGGCAAGGTCCAGGCCCCGGCTGAACTTTCAGGCGGCTACGGCGTCAAGATCAACGATGACGCACCCATCTACGGCAAGCCAGGCTGCGACCGCTTTGTGGCACGCACGGTCCGCGGCGTGGACGCCACCCGGCCCACCCCGCTATGGATGGTTTCCCGGCTGCGGCTGGCCGGCGTCCGTTCCATCTCCCTGCCGGTGGACATCTCCAACTACGTCATGTTCGAGCTCGGCCAGCCCACGCACTGCTACGACCTGGACAAGCTGTCCGGAGACATCGTGGTCCGCCGTGCCGCAGCCGGCGAGAAAATCACCACCCTGGACAGCAAGGAACGCACCCTTGGCGCCGAGGACCTGCTCATCACGGACGACTCCGGCGCCATCGGCATCGCCGGCGTCATGGGCGGGGCCGCCACCGAGGTGAGCGACTCGACGTCGAACATCCTCGTGGAGGCCGCGCACTTCGACGAGGTGTCCATCGCCCGGTCGCGGCGCCGGCACAAGCTGCCCTCCGAAGCCTCGAAGCGGTTCGAACGCGGGGTGGACTGGCAGGTTGCCGGGATCGCCGCGCAGCGTGTGGTGGACCTCCTGGTGGAACTGGGCGGCGGCACCGCCGACGAAACCGGCACTGACGTCGGAACCGCTCCGGACACCGTGACCATCGAACTGCCCGCTGCCTTCGCTGCCGCCAGGATCGGCATCGACTTCACGGAAGAACAGATTGTCACGTCCCTCGAGGACCTGGGCGCCGCAGTGGTGAAGCACGACGGCGGCTATACCGTTACGGCCCCGAGCTGGCGGAACGACCTCGAGACCAAGGAAGACCTTTCCGAGGAAATTGCGCGGCTGGTGGGCTACGACAATATACCCGCCACCCTGCCGGTGGCCCCTCCCGGCCGGGGCCTGACGCGCGTGCAGCAGCAGCGCCGCCGCCTGATCCAGGCACTGGCGGACGCAGGCCTCACCGAGGTGCTGTCCTACCCGTTCGTTTCCAAGGCGGCCAATGACACCTTCGGTGTGGCTGAGGAGGGTGCTGCCCGCAGCGCGGTCAAGCTGGCCAATCCCATCAGCGAGGAGCAGGGCTTCCTGCGGACCTCCATCCTGCCCGGACTGATCGAGGTGGCCAAGCGCAACCATTCGCGGGGCTTCCGCGACCTGGCGCTGTTCGAATCCGGGCTGGTGTTCCTGCCCGGCGAGAACCTGGGAACCGCCTCCATCCCGCCGCTTGGTGCCAAGCCCGCCGATGAGGTGCTGGACGCGCTGTACGACGGCGTTCCGGCGCAGCCCTTCCACCTCGCCGCCGTCCTGACCGGCCATGATTCACCGGCCGCCGCTGCCCACACGCCTCGCGCGTGGGACTGGGCCGACGCGCTGGACATCGCGCGCCTTGCCGGCGACGTCCTGGGTGTTGAGCTCGTGGTCACGCAGGGCAGCCACCAGGCATTCCATCCGGGCCGTGCGGCGCAGTTGTCGCTGCGCACGGGCGAAGCGGTGGGGTACGCAGGTGAGCTCCACCCCAAGCTGCTGGCTTCGGCCGACATGCCTGCCCGCTCGGTGGCACTCGAGATCAACGCCGACGCCCTGTTCGAGGCCGCGCCGGACGTGATTGTGGCCCGCCACATCTCGGCATTCCCGGTAGCCACCCAGGACGTTGCCCTTGTGGTTCCGGCGGATGTGCCGGCGGACGAGGTCCTGGCCGCGCTGCGCGAAGGCGCCGGTGAACTGCTGGAGGATGTTGCACTCTTCGACGTGTACGCAGGCAAGGGCATTGAGGACGGCAGGAAGTCGCTGGCCTTCGGGCTGCGGTTCCGCGCTGCAGACCGGACACTGACGGCCGACGAAGCCTCCGCCGCCCGGGAAAGTGCCGTAGCGCTGGCCGGCGAACGATTCGGGGCAGTCCAGCGATAACAGCCGTTCCGATGGGCAGCTCGTGAAAGGGCGGGTGCATGGTGTCGCAGCTTGTGGTGCGGGCCATCCCGCCCTTTCTGCTGCCCAGGGAAGCCGGGCAGGTCCGCCGTGACGCTGAAACTGCGCTTGATGCCTCCGAGCTGGCAAGGGCACGGGCCATGGAGCCGGCAGCCGGGAACGGCTTCCTGGCGGGGCGGCTCGCCCAGCGGCTGTTCGCGGCCGAACTGCTGGCCGTGCCCGGCACGCAGCTGGCGGCCTCCTACACGTGCCCCCGCTGCGGCGCCGGACCCTATGTCAGCCACGGCCGCCCGGGTTACCTGCTGGGCGGCGTGCCGGCACCGCTGGCCCTCAGCCTGTCCCGGGCGGCGGGCTGGACACTGCTCGCCGCTGTGGTTGACCCTGAACCCGGACTCCGGCTGGGAGCGGACGTGGAGGATCCGGCCCGCACCGGCTTCGACGGGTTCCCGGCACTGGCACTCAGCGCCGCCGAGCAGCACAGCCTGCGTGCCCTCGACGGCCGCGACCTGCTTGCGGCGAGGGCGAGGCTGTGGGCGCGCAAGGAAGCCTGGCTGAAAATGACGGGGGACGGGCTGCGCACTGCACCATCGTCGGTGGACGTCCTGGCGCGCCCGGAGATAAGGGACCTGGACCCGGCCGGGACCGGGCTGCCCGCCCGCCTGGCGGCCGCCGTCGCGCTTTCCCTCTAGGCGGCGTCAGCGCACCGGCAGGGGCGGCAGGACCTCTTCATACAGCCACGGGTGCAGCAAAGCCTCCGTGTCCAGCGCGGTGGCCCGGTCCACTGCGAGGATGAAGTCATGGGTGGACACGGACCCGTGGCGGTGCCGGGCGGTCCACTCCTGGAGCAGGGCGAAGAATGCGAGGTCGCCGCATGCGAGCCGTACGGCGTGCACGGCCAGCGCTCCCCGTTTGTAGACGCGGTCATCAAACATGTGCTGCGGTCCCGGATCACCCACCAGGAGGTCCTGGGCGTCCGCCGCCAATCGGCGCCACGCAGCTTCGGCCCGGGCGGCGACGGGCATAACCCCGGCCTCCTCCGACCAGATCCATTCCGCATAGCAGGCAAAGCCCTCGTGCAGCCAAATGTCCTGCCATGAGGCCGCCGTCAGGGAGTTGCCGAACCACTGGTGCGACAGTTCATGGGCGATCAGCCGCTGCGATTCCCAGTCCTGGTCCAGGTGGTTGGGGCCCAGGATGGACATGCCCTGGGCTTCGAGCGGGATTTCCAGCTCATCCTCCGTCACCACCACGGTGTAACCGGGGAACGGGTACGGTCCGAAGCAGTCGATGAAGGTCCGCATCATGGCCGGCTGCAGTGCCAGCCCGGCCCGTGCACGGTCGGCCAAAGCGGCGGGTACGGCAACGGGCTGGGGCACCGGGGCAGCGTGCCTGCCCGTCTCCAGTTCCAGGACGCCATAGCGGCCGATCTGCACCGTCGCCAGGTAGGTGGGCATCGGCTCGGACTGCTCATAAACCCACGTCTCCCGGCTGGAGCGGGTGGTGCGCGACTGCAGGACACCGTTGCATACGGCGCGGTACCCGGCGTCGGTGGTCACGGTGAGCCGGTAGCTGGCCTTGTCCCTGGGGTGATCGTTGCACGGAAACCAGGAGGGCGCCCCGTTCGGCTGCCCGGCCACCAGGACGCCGTCGGACAGCTCCTCCCAGCCCACCTCGCCCCACAGGCCCCTGCGCGGTGACGGATTGCCCTCGTAACGGATCTCAAGCGTGAACTGTTGCCCCGGCTGCAGCGGGGAAGGCGCGGACACCACCAGTTGTTCCGGCCGCTGGCTGAACCTGGCCGCCTTCCGGCCGTCCAGCTGCACCTTCGTGGCCCGCAGGCCGGTGAAGTCCAGGACGATGGCCGACGTCGGCACCCGGGTCACGCCGTGCAGCACAGCCCTGCCGCTGAGCCGGTTGGTGCTGACCCTGTAGTCAAGCTCCAGTTCGTAGCGGTCCACGGTGAAGGCATCGGTGCCGGAGCCGGGCAGGTAAGGGTCGGGGGCAGCGTCCCTGGACACGGGGACGTGGCCGCCGGCGGCTGATACTGGAGAACTCATGGATAACCTTTGCTTGCTTTTAGGCAGGGGGTGCTGCGGGTCCCCGCCACGGACTGACCGGGTTGCCCATCCAGTACGTTGCGGCGGGGACTGTTTCGCCGCGCATCACCAGGGACGCCGGTCCCACGGTTCCGCCCGCGCCAACACTTG
This sequence comes from Arthrobacter sp. RT-1, assembly GCF_003367205.1. Lineage (NCBI taxonomy): Bacteria > Bacillati > Actinomycetota > Actinomycetes > Micrococcales > Micrococcaceae > Arthrobacter > Arthrobacter sp. RT-1. Next base: position 22,132 of record NZ_QRGQ01000011.1, on the reverse strand, counting down.
CCTGCGGGAGGATGACGCCGTGCGGGCCCATGGTGGCCCCGTCTTCGAGCGTAACAGCGTCTATGCTCATCACCCGGTCGTGGAAAAGGTGCGTCTGCACCACGCATCCGCGGTTCACCGTGGCGTTCCTGCCCAGCGTCACCAGGTCGGCCTCCGGCAGCCAATAGCTCTCGCACCACGTGCCGGACCCGATTTTCGCGCCGAGGGAACGCAGCCACCAGACCAGGGCGGGGGTGCCGGTTGCGGCGCGGGCAAACCAGGGTGCACTGACCAGTTCGATGAAGGTGTCCACCACTTCATTGCGCCAAATGAACGAACTCCACAGCGGGTGCTCGCCGGCACGGATCCGTCCTACCAAAATCCATTTGGCGATGACGGACGCTGCGGCGGCCACCGCCCCGGCCAGGAGCATCACGACGCCGCTGAGGATGGCCGCGCCACCATAGCTGAAGGTTGCGGCCAGCCAGTCAAAGGCAAGCATGGTGCCGACCGCGATTCCCACCGTGAGCACCACCGGCACGAACCTGCCCAGTTCCCAGAGGGACCGGGCCAGTTTGAGTTTCAGCGGTGGCTGGAATGTGCGGGAGTCGTCGGAGGCGATGGCTGTCCGCCGCAGCCGGACGGGTGGGCTGCCCAGCCAGGAGGTGCCCGACTTCGCCTTCGCGGGGGTCGCGGAGAGGACTGCCACCAGGGAATTCTTGGGAACGCTGCGTCCTGCGGCCGTCATTCCTGAATTGCCCAGGAAGGAACGCTTGCCGATTTTGGCAGGAGCCACCCGGAGCCAGCCGCTGTCCAGTTCGTAGGAGGCAACCATGGTGTCATCGGCCAGGAACGCACCTTCGCCCACGGTGGTCATTGCGGGAATCAGCAGGACGGTGGACGCTTCCACGTTTTTGCCGATCTTTGCCCCCAGCAGCCGGAGCCACACGGGCGTGAAAAGGCTCGCGTAGATGGGAAACAGCAGGTCCCGGGCAAGGTCCAGGACCCGCTCCGTGGCCCAGACCTGCCAGCCGACGCGGCTGCGCACCCGGTGATACCCCTCGGTAAGGCCGATGCTGAGCAGCCGCGTGACGGCCAGGATCAGCAGGGCATTGGTGAGGAACCATGCCAGGGAGGCCAGTGGAAGGGCCAGCAGCAGCTGCGGCAGGGCAGCCGACAGCGAGGCGCTGCCTTGGATGAAGAGGAAAGCCACCCAGAGCGCTGCGGCCGCCGACAAATAAGGGATCACCGCCAGGGCTGCCGAGGCCGCGGCGAAGCCGGCAAACCACAGCCTCGCCGCGAAGGGGCCCGGGGCCGGGGCATCGGGCACCGCATGTTTTGCCTTGCCCTGCCGCCGGGCGGGGGAGCCGGCCACCAGCTGGCCTGCCTTGACCTTGCCCAGTACTGCGGATCCGGCCTCCACCTGGGCGCCGGCTCCCACGGAGGCGCCGGGCATCAGGGTGCTGCGGGCCCCCACCGTGGCCCCGGATCCGATGCGGATGGCACCAATGTGGACGTTGTCGCCGTCGATCCACCAGCCGGAGAGGTCAACCTCCGGTTCCACGTTGGCTCCGTTGCCCAGCGACAGCAGCCCGGTGACGGGCGGCAGCGAGTGGAGCTGGACGTCCTTGCCGATTTTCGCGCCCAGCGCCCTGGCGTAATGGGGGACCCAGGGTGCGCTGGCGAGGCTGATGGCGCCGGCCAGGTCCTGGATTTGTTCGGCGAGCCAGAGGCGCAGGTGGACCTTCCCGGAGCGCGGGTATGTTCCGGGCTTGACGCCACGCAGCAGGTACCTGGCCGAACCGACAGAAATCATCATCCGCCCGGCCGGGCTCACAAACACCAGCCAGGAGGCGCCCACCCACCACCACGAAACGGTGGGGGCAGCGGAGAAGCCCGCCAGCACGGCGAGCACGTTGTTGATGGCCATGACGTACGTCAGCCACCGCATGCCCACCAGGACGTGCAGCGGAACGCCCATCAGGGTTTGGAAGACCTGCGACTTGCGGGCCGTTGGCCGTACTGCACGCTCAGGAGCGGGGCCCGTACCTCCCTCCGGCCGGGACTGCCGTGCCACCTCGATCAGGGCACCCACCCGGGGCGTGGCGTAAATGTCGGCCACCGTGACGGTGGGGTAGCGGACGCGCAGGGCGGACACGAGCTGAGCCGCCGACAATGATCCTCCCCCATAGGCGAAGAAATCGGCGTCAAGGGACGTGACCGGGCTGCCCAGGACTGCGCTCCACTGCTCCACGATCCAGGCGGCATCGTCGGGCAGGTTCAGGGACGCGGCATCGGCCTCGGCTGCGCCGGCCCCGGCAAGGGGCCAGGGCAGGGCATGCCGGTTCACTTTCCCGCTGGTTTTCGTGGGCAGCGATTCCACCAGGGTGAGCAGGGGGACCAGCGCGGCGGGCAGGCTGGCCGAGAGCTGGTCCCGGGCAGCGGCCAGGTCAAGGTCCTGCCCGGCGACGGGCGCGAGGTAGCCCACCAGGATCTGGTTGCCGGCCGCCGTCGTCTGGACTGCCGCGGCAGCTCCGGCCACCTGCGGGAGTGACTGCAGGGCCGCGTCAATTTCGCCAAGCTCAATCCTGCGCCCGCCCAGCTTCACCTGTTCGTCCGCCCGGCCCTGGAAAATCAGGCCCGCCTGCTCATAACGCACCAGGTCTCCTGACCGGTAGGCACGCGACCAGCCCAGCCCCGGCATCGGTGCATATTTCTCCGCGTCCTTGGCCGGGTCCAGGTAGCGGGCCAGGCCCACTCCACCGATGATCAGCTCACCCACCTCGCCCTCGGCCACCGGCACGCCGTTTCCGTCAACCACGGCCAGGTCCCAGCCGTCCAGCGGCAGGCCGATCCGCACGGGACCCGGCCCGCCTAGGGGCGCCGCGCACGCCACTACGGTTGCTTCCGTGGGGCCGTAGGTGTTCCAGACTTCCCGCCCGGCCACGGCCAGGCGGGTGGCCAGCTCAGGCGGACAGGCTTCGCCGCCGAAGATCAGCAGGCGGACGTTCTCCAGCGCTTCGGCGGGCCACAGCGCTGCAAGCGTGGGGACTGTGGAGACGGCGGTGATTCCGTGGTTGATAAGCCACGGGCCCAGGTCCATGCCGGTCCGCACCAGCGCCCGCGGGGCCGGGACCAGGCAGGCCCCGTGCCGCCACGCCAGCCACATCTCCTCACAGGAGGCGTCGAATGCCACCGAAAGGCCGGCCAGGACCCGGTCCTGCGGTCCCAGCGGTTCACCCTGGAGGAAGATCCGCGCTTCGGCATCCACAAAGGCTGCTGCTGACCGGTGGCTGACGGCCACCCCCTTCGGGGTGCCGGTGGAGCCCGACGTGAAGATGACCCAGGCGTCATCGTCAGGAACAGGCGGGCGGGCACCGGCAAAAGGAACTGTGCGGGCGGGACCGCCCAGGGTGGATTCCTGGAGTACGCCGCCGGCTTCCAGGACGCCCGCCACCCGGGCCTCGCCGAAGACCAGCCGCGCACGTTCGTCGGGATCGTCCGCGTCGACGGGAACGTAGGCCGCCCCCACCAGGAGCACCGCGAGAATGGAAACGTAGAGCTCGTTGGTGCCGGACGGAATCCGCACGCCGATTCTGTCGCCGGCACCCAGGCCTGCCTGGTGCAGCCGCCTGGCCGCCGCCCGGACTTCTCCCATCAACTGCGAGTAGCTGAGCGAGCGGTGGCCGTCGTCCAGGGCTGAAGCGTCGGGATGCCGGGCTGCAGTGTCCCGCAGGATGTCGATGAGGGTCCGCTCCGGGGGCGCAGCCAGGGACCCGGGCAGCTGGGGAGCGTACCTTGGGGCTTCCCCTGAGGGCTGTCCGCCGGGCGGGACGTCACGGGAGGGACGGACGTCCTCAAGGGGGACCTGCTGCTGAGTCACTCCGGCATTCTGCCCGTGCCAGATGAACAGAAGATGTCCCGGATGGCCGAACATTCCATTCCTGCAGGCCTTGCGTTCACCTTTTGTTCATCTTTTCTGTGGCGGCAGCCACTACGGGATCAGAATCACTTTGCCGGTGGTGTTCCGTGCTTCCAGGTCGCGGTGCGCCTGGGCGGCCTGGGACAACGGGTAGCGGGCACCGATGCGGACCTTCAAACTTCCATTGGCTGCGGCGGCGAAGATCTCCCCGGACCGCCAGCGCCGCTCCTGCTGGTTGAGCAGGAAGTGGCCCAGGGTCGGCCGGGTCAGCGTCAGCGATCCGCCGGCGTTGAGGCGCTGCGGATCCACCGGGGGAACCGCTCCTGAAGCGGCCCCGAACAGGACCAGCATTCCGCGCGTCCGCAGGCAGGACAGGGAACCGTCGAAGGTGTTGCGGCCAACGCCGTCGTACACCACATCAACGCCTTGCCCGTTGGTCAGCTCACGGACGTGGTGGGGAAATCCGTCGTACCGAAGCACATGGTCCGCCCCGGCAGCCCGGGCAAGTTCTGCCTTGGCGTCGGAGGAAACAGTGGTGATGACCCGGGCGCCCCTTTCCTTCAGCAGTTGGGTCAGCAGCAGGCCCACGCCGCCGGCGCCCGCGTGCGTCAGCACCGTGTGTCCGGGCTCCACCCTGAAGGAGGAGTTGATCAGGTAGTGGGCAGTCATGCCCTGGAGCGGCAGTGCCGCGGCGGTGAGGTCATCCACCCCGTCCGGCACCGGGAGGGCTTTGGCTTCGTCGATCAGGGTGTATCCGGCATAACACCGCGAGCCTTCCGCCGTGGCCACCCGGCTGCCTACGGTGAAGGATTCGACCCCCTCGCCCACCTCCTCGACCGTTCCCGCGGCTTCTGATCCGGGCGTGAAAGGGAAAGGCACCTGGTACATGCCGCCCCGCTGGTAGGTTTCGATGAAATTGACTCCCACCGCTGCCACCTTCACCAGCAGCTGGCCCGGACCAGGGACGGGCCGCTCAACATCCGCATACTCAAGGACTTCCGGGCCGCCTGCCTGGCGTGCGACGATTGCATGCGTCATTGCTCTCCTTCCCCGGGCCCGGCTTTTCCGGCCCCGGCTGCCGGAACCATCCTAGGGACACTTCTCCCTCAGCCGACAAGCCATGCATAAATATCGGCGCCTATGCATAACTATTGCTGTATAGTCGGGGTCATGACTATTTCTGTTGCAGTGTCGGGCGCCAGCGGCTACGCCGGGGGAGAGGTCCTCCGCCTCCTGGCCGGTCATCCGGACGTCACCATCGGCGCCATCACGGCCCACAGCAACGCCAGCTCCCGGCTCGGCGAACTGCAGCCCCACCTGCATGGACTTGCCAGCCGCATCCTCGAAGACACCACAGTGGAGAACCTGTCAGGCCATGACGTGGTCTTCCTGGCCCTGCCGCACGGTGCCTCGGCCGAGATCGCCGCACGCCTGCCCGAAGGGACGGTGGTGATCGACGCCGGCGCCGACCACCGCCTGGAGGACCCCGCAGCGTGGGAAAAGTTCTACGGCTCCGCGCACGCCGGAACGTGGCCCTACGGACTCCCGGAGCTTCCCGGCCAGCGCGAGGCGCTTAAGGGCGCCACCCGCATCGCCGTTCCCGGCTGCTACCCGACGTCGGCCCTGCTGGCCCTGACGCCCGGGTTCGCGGCCCACCTTTTGGAGCCCGACGACGTCGTCATCGTTTCCGCGTCCGGCACCTCGGGTGCCGGCAAGGCAGCCAAGGTAAACCTGATCGGTTCCGAAGTCATGGGTTCCATGAGCCCCTACGGCGTGGGTGGCGGGCACCGCCATACTCCCGAGATCGAACAGGGCCTGTCCAATGCTGCAGGTGGGCGGGTGACCGTATCCTTTACCCCCACGCTGGCCCCCATGAGCCGAGGCATCCTTACCACCGCAACAGCCCGCGTTAAAGCCGGTACCACGGCAGCGCAGTTGCGGCAGGCCTGGACCGACGCGTACGACGACGAACCGTTCGTGCACGTCCTTTCCGAGGGCCAGTGGCCCACCACCAAGTCCGTGCAGGGATCCAACCATGCCGCGATGCAGCTGGCCTTCGACGCCCACACCGGCCGCGTGATCGTCACCTGCGTCATCGACAACCTCACCAAGGGAACGGCCGGCGGCGCCGTCCAATCCATGAACATCGCACTCGGCCTGCAGGAAACCGCCGGCCTCAACCTGCAGGGAGTAGCCCCGTGACCATCACCGCACCCCAGGGATTCCGGGCCGCCGGCGTCACCGCCGGACTGAAGGCTTCCGGCAAGCCCGACCTGGCCCTGGTGGTCAACGACGGGCCCGAGAAGGCCGCTGCCGCCGTGTTCACCAGCAACCGGGTGGCCGCAGCGCCCGTCCACTGGTCCCGCCAGGTGGTCTCCGATGGCCGGGTGGACGCCGTGGTCCTCAACTCCGGCGGCGCGAACGCCTGCACCGGGCCAACCGGCTTCCAGAACACGCACAGCACGGCCGAAAAGGTGGCAGAAGTGCTGGGCATTTCCGCCACCGACGTCTTTGTCTGCTCCACGGGCCTGATCGGCGAGCAGCTTCCCATGGACAAGATCCTTCCCGGCGTGGAGGCTGCCGCCGCGGCCCTCAGCACCGACGGCGGCCCGGCTGCCGGCACCGCCATCATGACCACCGACTCGGTCCCCAAGTCCGCGCTGTTCATCGGCACGGACTCCGACGGCCAGGAGTTCACCATCGGCGGCATCGCCAAGGGGGCCGGCATGCTTGCACCCGGCCTCGCCACCATGCTCGTTGTACTCACCACGGACGCGGGGGTGGAGCCGGAACTGCTCGACGTCGTCCTCCGCGACGCCACCCGCGTCACCTTCGACCGGGCCGACTCGGACGGTTGCATGTCCACCAACGACACCGTGGTCCTGCTGGCCTCCGGCGCCTCCGGGGCCGTGCCCTCTGCCGAGGCTTTCACCGCCGGCCTCACACAGGTCTGCGCCGAGCTGGCGCGGAAGCTCATCGCCGACGCCGAAGGTGCCAGCCACGATATCGCCATCCGGACGTTCAACGCGGCCAGCGAAGCGGACGCCGAGACGGTGAGCCGTTCTGTTGCCAGGTCCAACCTCTTCAAGGCCGCGATCTTCGGCAAGGACCCCAACTGGGGCCGCGTGCTTTCCGCGGTGGGCACCACCGACGCCGTCTTCGAACCGGACCAGCTCAACGTGGCCATGAACGGCATCCAGATCTGCCGCAATGGCAGCATCGGCGACGACCGCAGCCTGGTGGACCTTGAGCCGCGCGAGGTCCTGGTGGAGATCGACCTGCAGGCCGGCGACGCCGAAGCCACGGTCTGGACGAATGACCTCACCCACGACTACGTGCACGAGAACAGCGCCTACTCCAGCTAGGTGCACTGGCCCATCACCGGAACCCCTGCGGAAGCGACAGCATGAACACCCAGACGCGCGAGACCACCAGCATGTCCGACGCCCAGGCAAAAGCCGGAACGTTGATCGAGGCACTGCCCTGGATCCAGCGCTTTGCCGGCACCACCATGGTGATCAAGTACGGCGGCAACGCCATGGTCAACGATGACCTGCGCCGCGCCTTCGCCGAGGACATCGTGTTCCTCCACCACGTGGGGATCCACCCCGTGGTGGTCCACGGCGGAGGCCCGCAGATCAACTCCATGCTCGGCCGGCTTGGCATCGAATCCGAATTCAAGGGCGGACTCCGCGTCACCACCCCTGAAGCCATGGACGTGGTCCGCATGGTGCTCACCGGACAGGTGGGACGGGAACTGGTGGGGCTTATCAACTCCCACGGGCCCTACGCCGTCGGCATGTCCGGGGAGGACGGCGGCCTGCTGCGCGCCGTCCGCACCGGGACAGTGGTGGATGGCGAAGAAGTGGACCTTGGACTGGTGGGCGAGGTGGTCGGCGTCGACCCCGCCGGGATCAAGGACATTCTCGACGCCGGGCGCATCCCCGTGATCTCCACCGTGGCCCCGGAAATTGTCGACGGCGGCGACGGCGTCCCCGGTGCCGCCAGGTTCCAGCCCACCGGCCAGGTGCTGAACGTCAACGCCGATACCGCCGCCGCTGCCGTTGCCTCCGCGCTGGGTGCGTCCAAGCTGGTGATCCTGACTGACGTTGAGGGACTCTATGCCAACTGGCCGGACAAGTCCTCGCTGATCTCCTCCATCACGGCCACCGAGCTGCGGGGAATGCTGCCGAAACTTGAATCAGGCATGATCCCCAAAATGGCAGCGTGCCTCAAGGCCATTGACGAGGGAGTGGAACGGGCGCACATCGTGGACGGCCGACTGCCGCACTCCATGCTTCTTGAAACTTTCACGACCGCCGGAATCGGTACCCAGGTGGTTCCGGACGAGGAGACCAACGCATGAACCAGAATCAGAAGGCCACGGTGGCTGAGCTGCCCGAAACCCCGTTGACCGAACTGGTGGAAACCAGCGGCCACGCAGGGTCGGAGTGGCTGGCCCGCTACTCCACCTCCCTGATGGGCGTCTTCGGCACCCCGCAGCGCGTCCTGGTCCGCGGTGCCGGCTGCCTGGTCTGGGACGCCGACGGGAAGGAATACCTGGACCTGCTGGGCGGCATCGCCGTCAACGCGCTGGGCCACGCCCACCCGTTCGTCACCTCGGTTATCGCCAGCCAACTGGCCACCCTGGGGCACGTCTCCAACTTCTTCACCAGCCCCACCCAGATCGCGCTGGCCGAAAAGCTCCTGGCGCTGGCACACGCGCCGGCCGGGTCCAAAGTGTTCTTCACCAACTCCGGCACCGAGGCCAACGAGGCCGCGTTCAAGCTCGCCCGCCGCAACTCCGGTGCAGCCGCAGGTGAAACGCCCACGCGGACAAAAATCGTGGCACTGGAAGGGGCCTTCCACGGGCGCACCATGGGAGCGCTGGCCCTCACCGCCAAGGAAGCGTACCGGACGCCCTTCGAGCCGCTGCCCGGCGGCGTGGTCCACATTCCGTTCGGCGACATTGCTGCACTGGAAGCCGCCGTCGACGAAACGGTGGCCGCCGTTTTCCTGGAGCCCATCCAGGGCGAAGCCGGTGTCCGCCACCTTCCGCCGGGCTACCTGCAGGCAGCCCGGGACGCCACCACCAAGGCGGGTGCGCTGCTGATCCTGGACGAGGTCCAGACCGGCATCGGCCGGACCGGCAAGTGGCTCGCCAGCGAGGACGCCGGGATTGTCCCGGACGCCATCACCCTGGCCAAGGGCCTGGGCGGCGGCTTCCCCATCGGTGCCCTGGTCACGATGGGCGAGCAGACGTCGTCGTTGTTGTCCGCGGGCCAGCACGGCACCACCTTTGGCGGGAACCCCGTGGCAACGGCGGCCGCCCTCGCCACGCTGCACGCGATCGAAAACCAGCATGTGCTGGACAACGTGCGCCTGGTGGGGGAGCACCTCCGCTCCGCGCTGGCGGCCGTCCCGGGCGTCACCGAGGTCCGCGGCGAAGGCCTGCTGATCGGCTTCGACCTTGACGCCGACGTGGCGCCGGCCGTGGTGCAGGCCGGGCTGGATGCCGGCTTCATCGTCAACAGCCCGGGACCGCGCACCATCCGCCTGGCACCGCCGCTGGTCCTCACCACGGCCCAGGCCGACTCCTTCCTCGCCGCCTTCCCGGCAATCCTCCAGAAAGCTAAGGACGCCCAGTGACTTCTGCCGTTTCCACCAGCGCAGCCCCTGAGAAGAACACCACCCGGCACTTCCTCAAGGACACCGACCTCAGCCCGGCAGAACAGGCTGAGGTCCTGGAGCTTGCCGCGCGCATGAAGGCGGCGCCCTACAGCGTCCAGCCCTTCGCGGCGGAGGGCAACAGCCGCAAGACCGTCGCCGTGATCTTCGACAAGACCTCCACCCGCACCCGCGTCTCGTTCGCCACGGGCATCGCGGACATGGGCGGCAACGCCCTGATCATCAACCCCGGCGAGGCGCAGATCGGCCACAAGGAATCCGTGGAGGACACCGCCAAGGTCCTGGAGCGGATGGTCTCCACGATCGTGTGGCGTACCGGTGCACACTCCGGCCTGGTGGCCATGGCGGAAAACTCGAAGGTCCCCGTCATCAACGCGCTGTGCGACGACTACCACCCGTGCCAGCTCCTGGCCGACCTGCTGGCCGTCAAGGAGCACAAGGGCGAGCTCAAGGGCCTCACCATGAGCTACCTGGGCGACGCCGCCAACAACATGGCCAACTCCTACCTGCTGGCCGGGGTCACGGCTGGAATGCACGTCCGCATCGCCGGGCCCGAAGGGTACCTGCCCGCCGCGGATATCGTTGCCGCTGCCGAGGAACGCGCCGCCCAGACGGGCGGCTCGGTCCTGATCACCACGGATGCAGCAGAAGCGCTCAAGGGCGCCGACGTGGTGGCCACGGACACCTGGGTGTCCATGGGCCAGGAAGCGGAAAAGGAAGCACGGCTGCAGCTGTTCCGGGAGTACTCCGTGGACGAGGCGGCCATGGCACAGGCTGCGGAAGACGCCGTCGTGCTTCACTGCCTGCCGGCCTACCGCGGCTACGAAATTTCGGCAGGGGTTATCGACGGCCCCCAGTCCATCGTGTGGGACGAGGCGGAAAACCGCCTGCACGCCCAGAAAGCGCTGATGGCCTGGCTGATGCACCGCTCCGGCCTGGCATTCGTCGACGGTCTTGCACCCGTTGAAGGCACCGGGGAGAGCACGTTCTAGTGTCCACCAGCCCGTCGGTGCCGGGCTCCAGCCCGGCCACCAAAACCGCCCGCCAGGCGCGCATCACCGCCATCCTGACGGGTGAGTCGGTGCGTTCCCAGGCCGAGCTGGCCGCTTTGCTGGCGGACGACGGCGTGCAGGTCACCCAGGCAACGCTGTCGCGGGACCTGGTGGAACTGGGAGCGGTCCGCGTCCGCGGGAAAGAGGGCGTCCTGGTGTACGCAGTCCCCGGCGAAGGGGGCGAGCGGGCCGCGAAGAGCGGCGTCAGCCAGGAAATCCTGGACGCAAGGCTCGCCCGGCTGTGCAGTGAACTGCTGGTGACGGCCGAAGCCTCGGCCAACATCGTGGTGCTCCGGACCCCGCCCGGTGCAGCCAACTTCCTGGCCCTGGCCATCGACCATTCGGTGATGCCGTCCATCCTGGGCACCATCGCCGGGGACGATACGGTCCTGCTGGTCTCCCGGGACCCGCTCGGAGGTCCGGACCTCGCCGCCCGCTTCCTGCAACTGGCAGAGGAAGCCGGGCAATAAGCTTGAAGGCAACAACCAACAAACCCCCAACAAGGAGCATTTAAAGTGACTGAACGCATTGTGCTGGCCTATTCCGGCGGCCTGGACACGTCCGTAGCCATCGGCTGGATCGGCGAAGCCACCGGCGCTGAGGTCATCGCCGTGGCGGTGGACGTCGGACAGGGCGGCGAGTCCCTCGAGACCATCCGCCAGCGCGCCCTGGGCTGCGGCGCCGTCGAAGCCTACGTGGCCGACGCCTCCGACGAGTTCGCCAACGAATACTGCGTCCCCACCCTGAAGGCCAACGCCCTCTACCAGGGCCACTACCCGCTGGTCTCCGCCATCTCCCGCCCCGTGATCGTGAAGCACCTGGTCAAGGCCGCCCGCGAGTTCGGCGCCACCACCGTTGCCCACGGCTGCACCGGCAAGGGCAACGACCAGGTCCGCTTCGAGGTCGGCATCCAGACCCTCGGCCCGGACCTGAAGTGCATCGCCCCCGTCCGCGACCTCGCCCTGACCCGCGACAAGGCCATCGCCTTCGCCGAGGAAAAGGGACTGCCCATCGAGACCACCAAGAAGAACCCGTACTCGATCGACCAGAACGTTTGGGGCCGCGCCGTCGAAACCGGTTACCTCGAGGACATCTGGAACGCGCCCACCAAGGACATCTACGACTACACCGCCACCCCGGAGTTCCCGCCGGCACCGGATGAGGTCACCATCTCCTTCGAAGCCGGCGTGCCGGTAGCGATCGACGGCGTCCGGGTCACCCCGCTGCAGGCCATCAAGGAACTCAACCGCCGTGCCGGCGCCCAGGGCGTTGGCCGCATCGACGTCGTCGAGGACCGCCTGGTGGGCATCAAGTCCCGCGAAATCTACGAAGCCCCCGGCGCCATGGCACTGATCACTGCGCACAAGCACCTTGAGGACATCACCATCGAGCGCGAGCAGGCCCGCTTCAAGGCCACCGTTGGCCAGCGCTGGGCAGAGCTGGTGTACGACGGACAGTGGTTCTCCCCGCTGAAGCGCTCCCTGGACGCCTTCATCGAGGACACCCAGAAGTACGTCTCCGGCGACATCCGCATGACCCTGCACGGTGGCCAGGCCATCGTCAACGGCCGCCGCTCCGACACCTCCCTGTACGACTTCTCGCTGGCCACCTACGACACCGGTGACACCTTCGACCAGTCCATGGCCAAAGGCTTCATCGAGCTGTGGGGCATGTCCGCCAAGGTAGCCTCCGGCCGCGACATCCGGGTCGCAGGTCAGTGACCAGCGCTACCAACGAGGGCGCACTGTGGGGCGGCCGGTTCGCCGGCGGCCCCGCGGATGCCCTGGCCGCGCTGAGCAAGTCCACGCACTTCGACTGGCGGCTGGCGCGCTACGACATCGCCGGTTCCAAGGCGCATGCCCGCGTGCTGCACAAGGCAGGGCTGCTGGACGACGGCGAGCTTGAGGGCATGCTCTCGGCCTTGACCCAGCTGGACGAGGACGTTGCCTCAGGCGCCTACCTGCCGGCGGAGTCCGACGAGGACGTCCATGGTTCCCTGGAGCGCGGCCTCATCGAGCGGGCCGGGGTCCAGCTGGGCGGCAAGCTCCGCGCCGGCCGGTCCCGCAACGACCAGGTGGCCACCCTGGGCCGGATGTTCCTGCGCGACCATGCCCGGATCATCGCCCGCGGCGTGCTGGCCACGGTGGATGCCCTGGTGGACCAGGCCAAGGCCCACCACGGAGTGGCCATGCCGGGCCGCACCCACCTGCAGCACGCCCAGCCGGTCCTGCTCAGCCACCACCTGCTGGCCCACGCCTGGGCACTGCTGCGCGATGTGCAGCGGCTCCAGGACTGGGACAAGCGGGCCGGTGTGTCCCCGTACGGTTCGGGCGCGCTGGCAGGGTCCTCGCTGGGCCTGGATCCCGAAGCCGTGGCGGCGGACCTTGGCTTCTACTCGGCAGCCCACAACTCGATCGACGGCACCGCATCGCGCGACGTCTTCGCCGAGTTCGCCTGGGTGTGCTCCATGATCGGTGTGGACCTGTCCAGGATCTCCGAGGAAGTCATTTTCTGGGCCACGAAGGAGTTCTCCTTCGTCACGCTGCATGATTCGTACTCCACGGGGTCCTCGATCATGCCGCAGAAGAAGAACCCGGATGTGGCGGAACTGGCCCGCGGCAAGGCAGGGCGCCTGATCGGCAACCTGACCGGGCTGCTGGCCACGCTCAAGGGCCTGCCGCTGGCGTACAACCGCGACCTGCAGGAGGACAAAGAGCCGGTTTTCGATGCCGCCGACACCCTGGAGCTGCTGCTTCCGGCCGTGTCCGGCATGATCGCCACGCTCACGTTCAACACGGAGCGGATGGAATCCCTGGCACCGCAGGGCTTCGCGCTGGCGACGGACATTGCCGAATGGCTGGTCCGCCAGGGTGTGCCGTTCCGCGAGGCGCATGAGCTGTCTGGTGCTGCGGTCAAGCAGGCCGAAAGCCGCGGCGTGGAACTGTGGGACCTGACCGATGAGGAGTACGCCGCCATCTCGGACCACCTGACGCCTGAGGTCCGGACGGTCCTGTCCACGGAAGGGTCGCTGAACAGCCGCAACTCACAGGGCGGCACCGCACCCGCCGCCGTCGAACGCCAACTGGTTGCGCTGGAAGCCGAGCTCGCGGGCGTCCGGGAGTACGCCGGCTAACCACCCCGCGAGATGGCACTTCGCGGCAATGTTTTTCATAAACACTGCCGTGAAGTGCCATCTCGCGGCGTTTAAGCTGGACGCATGAGCGAAACGTTCCGAAAGTTCCTTCGCACGCTTCCCGACTTTCCGGAGTCGCTGCCGGGCTTTGATCCGGAGAACGCGCCGGCAGATCCCGTTGAGCTGTTCAAACAGTGGCTGGACGAGGCGCTGGCCGCAGGGGAGCAGCAGCCGCACGCGTTCAGCCTCGCCACTGTCAGCGCCGGGCAACAGCCGTCGTCCCGGATGCTGATCCTGAAAAACATCGACGACGACGGCTGGCACTTCGCCACATCCCGCAACTCCCGCAAGGGCCGGGAGCTTGCCGAGGCACCGCGGGCTGCCATGAACTTCTACTGGCCCTCCCAGGGCCGGCAGGTCCGGGTGGCGGGTCCCGTCGTGGAACTGTCGGCGGAGGCGTCCGCCGTTGACTGGCACGAGCGGCCCCGCGCCGACGGCAGCGACAACCCCAACTGGCAGCTCTACGCCGTCCAGCCCACGGAGTACGAGTTCTGGCAGGCCAGCAACGACGGCGAGCACGTGCGGCACCGTCTCGGTCCCGACGGCAACCGTCCGGGCTAGGATGGGCGCCATGACAGCTCCCGCACCCGATGACCTGCTCGCATGGCTCCACAAGGCCGCCGACACCGTTGCCGCTGATGCTGCAAAGTTCAGCGACGAGGACGTGCGGGCTCCCTCCGCCCTTCCGAAGTGGACACGGGGGCATGTCCTTGCCCACCTCACCGGGATCTCGAACGCCATGGCCCGGCAGCTCGAGTATGCAGCGCGCGAGGAGACCATTGAGTTATACGACGGCGGCATGGAGGGCCGGAACAGGGCCATCGAGATGGCTGCAGGACATGACGCCGCCACCCACCGTGCAGACCTCGGCGCGGCTCTGCAACGGGTCCTCAAGGCCTTCGACGCGCTGCCGGACGTCAAGGATTCCTCGGCGCACCGCATCGGGTGGTGGGCCCCCATCGCCTACCGCGGGGGAGTGGTGCTCGACGGCGGCCTGGCGCTCTGGCGCGAACTCGTCATCCATGCCTCGGATCTGAACACGGGCAGGGGACCGGAAACGTGGAGCCGGCAGTTCTGCGACCACCTGTTCGAATTCCTCGCTGCCCGGGTACCGTCGGAGGACAAGCTGGTGCTGCAGCCCTTGGGCCTGCCGCCCGTCAGCATCGGCAGCGGAAACCGTTCCATCGTGATCAGCGGCATGCTCACGGACATTGCCGCCTGGCTGGCCGGCCGCGAGCCATCACTGGGCAGCCTGCGGGCGTCTGCCGCCGCCGACGGCACCGACCTGCCCCAGCTGCTGCCCTGGCCGGCGGGCACGCCGGCCCCCCAATAGCCGGACAGGCCTTCCGTTGCCCTATCACTCTTGGTCCCTAAAACCCTGGTTTGGGAACCACAAGTGATAGGGCAATGAGGGCTGTTCAGATTTTTTCGCGGGCCAGGAGGCTCTCCTTCACGCGCAGGCCCCAGCGGAACCCGCCCAGCGAGCCGTCAGTCCGGATAACGCGGTGGCAGGGAACAAACAGTGCAGCGGCGTTGAAGGCGCAGGCGCTGGCGGCGGCCCGGACGGCTTTGGCGTTGCCCGCCAAGGCGGCGTACTCCGTATACGTCACCGGAAAACCGGGTTTGACCAGCCGGAGGACATCCCAGGCGTGGGCCCGGAACGGCCCCGATTGCTGCCGGACCGGCACGTCCATGGCGGGGCCCGGATCGCCGTCGTAGAAGGCCTCCACCGCAAGCGAAACCGCACCCAGCCCCGAAACCGTCTCCATGGATGACGGGAGAAGTGCCGGGTGGATCTGGCCGGTCAGTTCGGTGACCTCCGCTGTCCAGCCGGAGGCCAGGACCACCCCGTCCCGGGCCAGGATGGTGAAGGGGCCGTCCGGCGTGGACATCGTGAGCAGTTGGGCTTTCATGGCATCACTTTCAGGGGAACGACATTCAGGGCAAGGCTTTTGGGTGCGGCGGCAGCCCGCCACAGGTGCATGGTGGCGTAGGAGCGCCAGGGGCTGACTTCCTGGAAGTCCGGGCTCAGTTCGGTGTTGCCGCCGGTGGACAGGGCCCGGATCCCGTTCCGGACGGCGGCGTCGTTGGCAAGGAAGACGTCGGGGGCGCCAAGCACCCGCATTGCCACGTAGCCCACTGTCCACGGTCCCACACCGGGCAGCGGGAGCAGCATGGCGGTGAGGCCGGGAAGGTCGTTGCCGTAGCCCGGGTCGATCCTGCCTTCTGCCATGGCGGCGGCGGCGTTGAGGAGTGATTCCGTCCTCCGCCGGGGGCCGCGCAGCAGGTGTCCCGCCTCCGCAATTTCCGACGGCGTGGGGAAGAGCCGGTCCAGTCCGTCGCCGGGGACGGTGCTGGGGCGCCCCGCTGCGGACAGCTGGGTCAAGGCGGTCCGGGCGGCAGCCACGGTGATCTGTTGCCCCACCATCGCCCGCACCAGCAGTTCCTGCGGATCCAGCGCGCCGGGCATCCGGATGCCCGGCGCTTCCGCCACTGGGTTGGCGAGCCGGCTGTCCTCCGCGAGGGCGCCGTCGATGGCTTCGGGGTCGGCGTCAAGGTCGAACAACCTGCGGACGCGGCTCAGCAGCGCCGGCAGGTCGCGAAGGTCCACCGCGCCGATGGTGAGGGTCAGGGGCCGCTCCCGGGCGCCGGCGTCGTACTCCACCCGGAAGCGGGCGTCGCCGTGGGGCAGCCGCAGGGTCCGGGCGTAGGACGCAGCCGTCCCTGCCTCGATTCCCGGGATGGCGCGCACCGCCAGGAACGTGAAAATGCCGGGATCGAACGGCTTGCGGTAGGGGAGGCTGAGGGTCAGCGCGGTGGAGCCCGCCGCGGATTTTGTGGTCCGTCCGGTCAGGCGCAAGGCCGTGGGGGTCATGTCGAAAACTTCCAGCATGGTTTCGTTGAACTGCCGGACGCTGCTGAAGCCGGCAGCAAACGCGATGTCGGCGAGCTTCATGGATGTGGAAACCAGCAGGGTGCGGGCTGTCTGGGCCCGTCCGGCCCGGGCAAGGGACAGCGGCCCGGCACCCAGCTCCTGCACGAGGATCCGGTTGAGCTGGCGGGAAGAATAGCCCAGCCGGGCAGCGAGGCCCTCCACGCCGTCCCGGTTGATCACGCCGTCGTTGATCAGGCGCATGGCGCGGCCGGCGACGTCCTGCCGAAGGTTCCAGGCAGGGGTACCGGGAACCGCCTCCGGAAGGCACCTCTTGCAGGCCCGGTAGCCGGCGTCGTGCGCCGCAGCGGACGTCTCGTAGAAGGTGACGTTCGCGGCCTTGGGCGTCCGGGCCGGGCACGAGGGACGGCAATAGATTCCCGTGGTCCGCACGGCAGTGTAGAACTGCCCGTCGAAACGGGTGTCCCGGGCATCGATTGCCCGGTAGCGCTGCCAGAAGTCCATTACTCCATCCTGCCAGCCGCCGGACGCCCCTCCTAGCGGAAATCAGACATGGCCGTGGCCCGCCCGGCAGTGCATTGCGGCTGGACCGCGGGGAATTGGGTAAGGTCTGGCCATGAGTGAAAATCCCTTGCCGGCCGGTCCGCCGCTGCGGGAAATCCTCGCCGGCGACGCCCGCGAGCTGGCCCCGAAGCTGCTGGGTGCTGTGCTCACGCACGATTCGCGCGAAGGACCCGTCTCCGTCCGGCTGACCGAGGTGGAAGCCTATCTGGGGCCGGAGGATTCCCTGCACCCTGATCCTGGATCGCACACCTACCGCGGCCCCACGCCCCGCAACGCGCCGATGTTCGGCCCCGCCGGTCACCTCTACGTCTACTTCACCTACGGCATGCACCACTGCACCAACATCGTGTGCGGGCCGGACGGGGTAGCCTCCGCCCTGCTGCTGCGTGCCGGGGAGATCGTGGACGGGGTAGAGCTCGCGCAACGGCGGCGGCCCACGTCCAAGACCGCGGCCGACCTCGCCAGCGGCCCCGCGCGGCTCGCCAAAGCATTGGGCTTAACGACGGCGGACAGCGGGCGGGACGCCCTGGCGCCACCGTTCGGGCTGGTTCTTCCGTCCGGGCCGGCCGTGCACGTCAGTTCCGGCCCGCGGGTGGGTGTGGCCGGAGCAGGCGGCTCCGATGAGTACTCGTGGCGCTTCTGGATCACCGGGGACCCCACGGTCTCCAAATACAAGGCCGCCCAGCCCAGGAAACCGAAAAACGTGGCCGGGGCGGCCGCCGCAGCCAAGTTTCACCAGCGTTAACGGAAATGGTTGTAGAATGGACGGTCTGTCTTTTGCGATAGGGGAACGTTAAATGCTTGACGCCGATTTGGCCCACGAACGGGAGTATGTAGCCGGCCTGTATGCCCGGCTGGAAGAGCTCCGCGAGGAAAAGCGCCGGCAGTTGGCGCAGGTCCGCCGGGCCGGGGCTGTAGGCACCATGCAGAACGTTTCCGAACGTGACGCTTTCGCCGCCCTGTATGAGGACCGCCTGGCGCAGCTGGATGCGGTGGATGACCGGCTGGTCTTCGGACGCCTGGACCTGGACTCGGGCGAAGCGCAGTACATCGGCCGCATCGGCCTCACCACCGAGGACCTCCAGCGGCTCATGGTGGACTGGCGCGCGCCCGAAGCCGGACACTTCTACCAGGCCACAGCGTTTGACCGGCAGGGTGTGCGCCGCCGCCGGCACCTGATCCTGCAGGGCCGCGAGGTCAAGGCCATTGAGGACGACGTCCTGGACGCCGGAATGCTGGCGGACAACGAATCGCTGCAGGGCGAGGGCGCCCTGCTCGCAGCGCTGAACTCCAAGCGGACCGGCCGGATGTCCGACATCGTCAGCACCATCCAGTCGGAGCAGGACCGCATCATCCGTTCCTCCATCTCCGGTGCCCTGGTGGTCCAGGGCGGGCCCGGCACGGGCAAGACCGCCGTGGCGCTGCACCGCGCCGCCTACCTGCTCTACACCCACCGCGACAGGCTCAAAAGCGCAGGCGTGCTGCTGGTGGGCCCGTCGTCGTCGTTCATGAAGTACATCGAACGCGTGCTGCCATCGCTCGGTGAGACCGGCGTGGTCATGGCCAGCCTTGGCCGCCTGATGCCCGGCATCCAGGCCGTCCCGGAACTGGACGCCGCCGTCGCAGCCATCAAGGGCCGCCTGGACATGGCGGACATTGTGGCCAATGCCGTGTCCAACCGGCAGCGGATTCCCGGTGAAAACATGATCCTGCAGGTGGACGGGCGGAAGCTGGTGCTGACGCCCCGGCAGGTCCGCCGCGCCCGCGAACGTGCCCGGTCCACCGGGAAGCCGCACAACGAGGCACGGGTGACCTTCGTCAAGATCCTGCTCCGGGAGCTCACGGAACAGCTGACCGACATCGTCGAGGCAGGCAACATCGGGAACAACGCCGACCGCTCCTACCTGGCCGAGGACGTCCGGACGGCGCGCGACGTGCGGATCGCTCTGAACCTGTGCTGGATGCCCATGACGCCGGAGAAGCTGATCTCCGAACTGTTCAGCAAGCCGGCAATCCTGGAGTTCTGCACTCCCAAGCTTTCTTCGGCGGAACGGGCATTGTTGTTGCGTCCCTCGGACGCGCCGTGGACCGAATCCGACGTCCCGCTGCTGGACGAGGCCGCCGAACTGCTCGGCGAGCTGGATCCTGCGGCGGGACGGGGGCTGGCACAGCAGGAGCACGACCGTGCCCGCGACCTTGCCAACGCCAAGCAGACACTCGTCAACATGGAAACCGCCGGGGTTGACGCCCTGATGACGGCCGAAGACCTCGTGGACCAGAACCAGGAACGCGAGGCCAGGCTGACGGCTGCCGAACGTGCCACCAGCGACCGCACCTGGGCTTTCGGGCACATCGTGGTGGACGAGGCCCAGGAGCTTTCGCCCATGCAGTGGCGTCTCCTGGTCCGGCGCTGCCCCCTGAAGTCCTTCACCATCGTGGGGGACATTGCCCAGACCAGCTCTGTGGCCGGTGCCAATTCCTGGCAGGGTGCCCTCGCCCCGATGTTCGGCGACCGGTGGCAGCTGGAGGAGCTGACGGTCAACTACCGCACCCCGTCCCAGATCGCCGAGGCCGCGGTGCGGATGGCCAACGCCGCCGGCCTGGTGGTGTCTGCACCGAAGGCAGTCCGTGAAGGACGCTGGTCGCCCATCATCGATGAAGTGGAGCCGGGCACCCTGGTCAAGAGGCTCGTGGAAGTTCTGCCGGAAGAACTTGAAGCGCTCGACGGCGGCCTGCTGGCTGTCATCGCCGAAGGGGACCTTTTGCCGGAAGCCACCGCAGCCCTGCGCGCCGCCTACGGTCGGCGCATCGGCACGGGCGCGGGCAGCTACGAACAGGACATCGTGGTCATCAGCCCCCGGGACGCGAAAGGCCTGGAGTTCGACGGCGTGGTGGTCCTGGAGCCTGCCCGGATGCTCAACCACGAGCACGGCAAGGTGGGCGACCTCTACGTGGCCATGACCCGTGCCACCCAGCGGCTGCGGCTGATAGCCGGAGAACCGGTACCCGCCGGCATCGTCCGCTGAACCGGTACTGCTAACTTAGAAAGCGTGTCAGAAATCAACAGCGTCGAATCGCAGCAGAACGACCCCACTTTTGCCAACATCTGGCAGGAGCTGAAATGGCGTGGCCTGGTCCACGTCTCCACGGACGAAGCAGAGCTGGAAAAGCTCCTCGCCGGTGGGCCGGTCACCTACTATTGCGGGTTCGATCCCACCGCGCCGAGCCTCCACCTGGGCAACCTGGTCCAGCTGCTCGTGATGCGGCGGCTGCAGCTGGCGGGCCACAAACCGCTGGGACTTGTCGGCGGCTCCACGGGCATGATCGGCGACCCCCGCCCTACGGCGGAACGTACGCTCAACACCAAGGAAACGGTGGCGGAGTGGGTTGGGTACCTTCAGGGCCAGGTGCAGCGGTTCCTCAGCTTTGACGGGGACAACGCTGCCCGGATGGTGAACAACCTGGACTGGACCGCGCCGCTGAGCGCCATCGACTTCCTGCGGGAGGTGGGCAAGCACTTTCGGGTGGGCACCATGCTCCGCAAGGATGCCGTCGCTTCGCGCCTGAACTCCGATGAAGGCATCAGCTACACGGAGTTCAGCTACCAGATCCTGCAGGGCATGGATTACCTGCAGCTCTACCGCGACTACGGCTGCGTGTTGCAGACCGGCGGCTCGGACCAGTGGGGCAACCTCACCAGTGGAACCGAACTGATCCGCAAGGTGGAGGGCAAGAGCGTCCACGCCCTGGGGACGCCGTTGATCACCAACTCGGATGGCACGAAGTTCGGTAAGAGTGAGGGCAACGCCATCTGGCTCGACGCCGGGATGTGCAGCCCCTACGCCTTCTACCAGTTCTGGCTCAACACTGCCGATGCGGATGTGGTGGACCGGCTGAAGGTCTTCACGTTCCTCACCCGCGCGGAGATTGAGGACATCGCCACGGCTGTTGCCGAGCGCCCCTTTGCCCGTGAGGGACAGCGGAAGCTCGCCTTCGAAGTGACGTCCCTCGTTCACGGGCTGGAAGCCACCGAAAAAGTCATTGCCGCGTCGGCCGCCCTCTTTGGAAACGGTGACCTGGCTGCACTGGACAAGTCCACGCTCCAGGCGGCGACGTCCGAGCTTCCGTCCGCCACAGTCCAGGTGGACGCACTCGGAATCATCGATCTCCTGGTTGCCTCCGGGCTTTCGGAAAGCAAGTCTGCTGCCCGGCGCACCGTGGGTGAAGGGGGCGCCTACGTGAACAACGAAAAGGTGCTGGATCCGGAAGCCGTGATTTCCGAGGACGAGCTCCTGCACGGGCAGTACCTGCTGCTCCGCCGGGGCAAGAAGAACCTGGCCACTGTCGAAGTCCTGGTTCCGTAACAGGGGCAGACGCCACCTCCGCTTTGCCACATGCACGCCCCTCCGCAGCCGATTTGCACGGCCGCGGAGGGGCGTGTATTGTTTTCTGAGTCGCCGCCGCTGAGTGGTGACAAACCCCCAACTAATAAGAAGCAATTCTTGGTCACGCAGAGCGTGGGTTGAAGAAATGCTTCGCTTTTGGCTGGGCGGATTTATTCCGACAGAGTGAATTCCGGGAAAACAACCGGATTTGCAAAAGCGAGAATGAATGAAATAAGATTGAAACATCGCAGCGAAGAAATACGAAATATGAATTCAGCTTGCTGAATTGTTTCGGGAATATTCGAATGTGTCTGTTGTTTGAGAACTCAATAGTGTGCCAAGTTTGTTGATACCGATTTGTTTTTATGAATTGGTTGAATTTGCCGGGCCTGCCGCCCCTGTGGTGGGTCTGGTTTTGACAGCTGGTTTCAAATTTTGTGCAGTGCGTGTTGCCGT
>NZ_QRGQ01000010.1:0-128173 GCF_003367205.1 Arthrobacter sp. RT-1 | reverse complement strand
CTCTGGCTCCGGCACGCCAACCTCGAATAAACACCCCCGCAGCATCTTTTCAGTTTTCCCTTTACATCCACAGCAGTTCCCTACAGAAAGAAACAACCATCATGAAACTCCAGGTAGCCATCGATCTCCTGACCACCGAAGCCGCCCTCGAACTGGCCGGCAAGGTCGCCGAGTACGTCGACATCATCGAACTCGGCACCCCGCTGATCAAGGCCGAAGGCCTCTCCGTGATCACCGCGATCAAGGAAGCCCACCCGGACAAGATCGTTTTCGCCGACATGAAGACCATGGACGCCGGCGAACTCGAAGCCGACATCGCCTTCAAGGCCGGCGCCGACCTGGTCACCGTGCTCGGCACCGCCGACGACTCCACGATCGCCGGCGCCGTCAAGGCAGCCAAGGCCCACAACAAGGGCGTCGTCGTTGACCTGATCAGCGTCGAGGACAAGGTCACCCGCGCCAAGGAAGCCCGCGCCCTCGGCGCCAAGTTCGTCGAAATGCACGCCGGCCTGGACGAGCAGGCCAAGCCCGGCTTCGACCTGAACGGACTGCTCCGCGCCGGAGCAGAAGCCCGCGTACCGTTCTCCGTCGCAGGCGGCGTGAAAGTCGCCACCATCGCAGACGTCCAGAAAGCAGGCGCCGACGTCGCCGTCGCCGGCGGAGCAATCTACGGCGCAGCCGACCCCGCACTGGCAGCAAAAGAACTCCGCGAAGCCATCGCATAACCCACCCCCCCCGAACCGTGTACTGCCCGCACAAAACCACCACAGCGGGCAGTACACGGCTCAGGTCGTCTCCGCTGGATCTGCGGCAGCTCATCCAGACCTCGCAGTTCTCGCCGCAAGCCCCGGCCGGCAGGCCAAGTAGGCACAGCCCCAAGCAGGAGCCACGTAACGCAGATTTGAGCCGAAACATGAAAATTGGAATCCTCACCAGCGGTGGCGACTGCCCCGGACTGAACGCGGTCATCCGCGGCGCCGTACTCAAAGGCATCGCCATCCACGGCCACGAGTTCGTCGGATTCCTCGACGGCTGGCGCGGCGTGGTGGAGGGCGACATCATCGACATCCCCCGCACCATGGTCCGCGGCATCGCCAAACAGGGCGGCACCATCCTAGGCACCTCCCGCACCAACCCCTTCGACAACGGCGGCGGCCCCGAGGTCATCAAAGCCCACATGGAACGCCTGGGCATCGACGCGATCATAGCCATCGGCGGCGAAGGAACCCTCGCCGCCGCCAAACGCCTCACCGACGCCGGCCTCAAGATCGTCGGCGTCCCCAAAACGGTGGACAACGACCTCGACGCCACCGACTACACCTTCGGCTTCGACACCGCCGTCCAGATCGCCACCGAAGCCATCGACCGGCTCCGCACCACCGGCGAATCCCACCACCGCTGCATGATCGCCGAAGTCATGGGCCGGCACGTAGGCTGGATCGCCCTGCACGCCGGCATGGCCGCCGGCGCCCACGCCATCCTCATCCCGGAGCAAAAGGTCAGCATCGACCAGATCACCCAGTGGGTGAAGGAAGCCCACGCCCGCGGCCGCGCACCCCTGGTAGTTGTCGCCGAAGGGTTCGTGCCCGAGCACATGGAAACCCCGCACTCCGAACGCGGCCTGGACACCTTCGGCCGGCCCCGCCTGGGCGGCATCGCCGACCAGCTCGCCCCGGAACTGGAAGCCCGCATCGGCATCGAAACCCGCGCCACCATCCTGGGCCACATCCAGCGCGGCGGCGTACCGTCCGCCTTCGACCGCGTCCTGGCCACCAGGCTCGGCATGGCCGCCATCGACTCCGTGGTGGAAGGCTTCTGGGGCACCATGGTGGCCCTGAAGGGAACGGACATCGAACACGTCGGCTTCCAGGAAGCCTTGGGCCAGCTCAAGACCGTCCCGCAGAAGCGCTACGACGAAGCCGCAGCCCTGTTCGGATAAGGCAAGGACTTAGCAGCAATTTTTCCCGGAAACGACGCTTTCGCCAAGGTTTTTGCAACCTGGGTTTCCAGCGTTTCTCCAACTCCGGTTCATGAGAGTAGTTGTTGCCACTCGTTCAAGCGGTGTACCGGTATTTGACGGCTCATCGAATCTTGCCGGTTTTAAGGCGCTGCCCAAAATCACTCGATTTGGGAGACTCACTACCGCTTAGTTGGCGAAGCTACGCCCTTTGCTCACCACGCGCTTCGTCGCGGTGCCCCCAGGAGCGTGTTGCCGGCGCGGTGCTGCAGAATGACCGTCCCAGTTGAGCGGCGCAACCACTGTGAAAAGCCAAGCTATTCGCAAGCCCCTCCACCGATCCTTTCCTCGTAGGCATCATCCGTCCTGCAGTTGAGCTATTCCGGGGCCAGAGAGCTCCGATAAGGAAAGGACTCGTAATGAGCTTTCGAAGGCACGTTCCTCCCGGTACGCCAGGTAACCCGTCCTCACGCAGACGCATCACTGGCTTGCTCGCGGGAACCACCACGCTGGCACTTGTGGGAGCCGGTGCGTCCGCTGTAATGGCGGCGAACCCCCCGGTCGGCCCCGGCAACATCGAAATTTTCACCAAGCGCGACATGGTCGCCATCGAGGGATACGCTGCACAGGCGGGACAGGACGCAACCATCCGCGTGTCCCGCGGCGGTAACCTCATCGGCGTCGCACGCGGCGTGGTCGATGCCACAGGCTTCCTCGAGGTCAATCACCCGGGAGGTGTTTGCTGGGATGTGGTTACACCCAACATCACAGGAGGCGACGAAGTCACGGTCGAGTTTGAGGACGGCAGCGGCGACGGAGCAATGGCAGGCACGGCGGTCATCACCTCAGTCGACGCTGTCAACGGGACGCCCACTCCGGACCTCGCCGGCGACATCGAGGGCCAGGTTGTGGTCAAGGGCAAGTACGGCGCCGACGTCGACACCGCCCGCATGGCGGTGGAAATCGTCAACCCCGACATGAGGGACATGGGCATCGGCGAGCGGGCAATCGGCTGGCCCGATGATGAAGTACCTGCCGGCTACAGGGTCGATGGCGTCGCTGAGAACGGCGAGTTCACCGTGACGTACGGTTTCTTCTCTGAAGCCGAGCGGGACGCTGCTATGGCCGGCGACCCGTCCGTAGCGAGCTGGCAGGCAGAACCGGTGGGGGTTGAAGCCCAGCTCGGCCTGACCATCTCCGAGTTCAAGGAGATCGACGGCCCAGGCTTCGGCGGATGCCCCGCGGGGCCCTCCGGGCAAGCACCCAACTCACCCACTGAGGCCTTCGCCAGCGCGGCAGGCAACGGCAGCATTACCGCCACCTGGGCACCCGCCACCGTCCCCGCGGACGCTCCGGCCATCACCGGCTACGAAGTGATCGCCGAGGACACTGTTCTGGGCCAGGAAGTGAGCATCAAGGTCGGAGCCGAAGAAACAAAAGCAACCATCCGCGGCTTGGTGGACGGTCAGGTGTACCCGGTCAAGGTCGTGGCACTGAACGGACAGGCAAGTACCCCTGCAACCGCCGGCACGGTTACCGCGACGTCTGCCGAGCTGCCTCCAGAGGCCTCCGCACCCACAGCCCCGGGCAACGTGGCGGTGAACGACGGTTCCCTGCTCGGTTCAGCGGATGTCACGTGGACCGCGGCCGCCGCCAATGGCTCGGCTGTCACCGGGTACACCGTCGAGGCGCGGTCGGGCGATGCGGTAGTCGTAACGGCTGACGCAGGAAGCGGCGCCACTTCAGCCAAGCTCGAAGGGCTGACACCTGGCACAGAGTACAGCTTCGTCGTCACGGCCAAGAGCAGTGCCGGCAACACCGCAGCCGAACCGGTTATCTACTCCATGAAGGCAGGGGAACTGACTGCACCGTCCGCTCCCAACGTCGTTCGCGTGACCACCGGCAATGGCAGCGCAACTGTCGAATGGCAGGGTGCAGCCGCAGGCAATACACCGGTTACCGGTTATGTCCTGACGGCCACGCCGGCCGCAGGAACAGCGGTCACAGTGGAGACGGACGCGGCAGCGCGTAGTGCTGCGCTGAGCGGCTTGACCAATGGCACCACCTACACCCTCAAGCTGGTCGCTAAGAGCGCCGCAGGCGAGAGCGCTCCGGCAACCTTTGGTACCGGCGCTTCGTCAACCGTGACTCCCGCGGACCAGCTCACGGCCACGGCCGAGTTCCGCGCAGACAAGCGGGAATGGCGGATTGGTGGAAGCGCCAGCATCACCACCGGCAACACGATCACGGCCACCGCCAACGGTGTGCGGATCGGCACCGCGGTGGTCGCCGCTGACGGTACCTGGACGATCCGCGCCCGTAACTCGCTTGCAGGAGCGACGTCAACCATCAACGTGACGTCCTCCGCGGGCGGATCCATCACCGTGCCCGTCAGTACAAGGTAGCCGAATCCACTGAAAAAGGGCCGGAGAACGGCTCGTCGAAGAAGTCCCCCGTCCCATGAGGGACGGGGGACTTCTGTCGTTGTTGGAGGTTCTATGGCCGCGAAAGTGAGTGTTCAACGAACACACGTCCAGACGGTGAGGTCCGTCAAGATGGTAGGTATGTTGCCTTTGAGCCGGATCTTCGCGTTGAGGGAAACGGTGGACCAAGAGTGGCGTTCCCCAGTTGCCGACGCTGTGGGCGAGTGCTGGGGCTTGCCGGCGGGGGCTCTCCGTTTCTGGCGTTCGTCCGCGGCCCACGTGTTTGTTGCCCCGCCAGGAGCTGACTCCCGAGGTGTGCTGTACGCGCGGTTCGCGCCCGCAGAGGACCCCGCGGGGTACCGCCTTGCCGAAGGCGCGCGGTTCCATGCCCGTTTGGCAGCCGCTGGTGCTTCTGTTGCGCGGGTTGTCCCCTCCCGAATAAACACGATGGTCGAGCGGATCGGTACGCCGCTCGGCGACATGTACGCCTCGGTCCTGGGCAAGGTGGACGGGGACGAGCTGGATGTTGAGGAGCTCGACGGCGGTGCTGCCGCCGCCTGGGGAGCAGCGCTGGCTGCCTTTCACCAGGCTGCGGGCCAGCCGGCCCTCCCAGTCCAGTCAAAGCAGACGGATCCGTTCGCAGCCTTGGCATCTGCCCGTGCTGCACTGGAAGATCCGGAACTGGCGGTGGCTGCGAGGACCCTGAGCACGGTACTAACGGCCAGCCCTGCCACGCCGCTCGTTTTCGGTCACGGCGACTTTGAACTCGACAACCTGCGCTGGACCGACGGATGGCCTGCCTGCTTCGACCTGGACGAATCCGGGACTATCCCGGCGGCAGCGGATGTGGCATCCGCAGTACGGGACCTGCTGGGCCCGCGCCCCGGCTCCCCGAAACATCCGGAGCTCCTCACGGCATTCCTCCAAGGCTACAACCGCATCTCGGGCCAAACCATCGAACCGCAGGAGCTCGTGTTGCCCCGGGCAGCCTTCGCCGCGCAGCAACTGCTGCAGGCAACTGAAGTCCTGGATATTAGCTCCCCCTCCGTCGCCTGGCTCCACGAACTGGAAGGGTCTCTGCGAACCCATTACCAAATTCAGCACGACCTTCTGCTGATGACCGCGGACGTATTGGTTTAGCCAGCTTGAGAGCGGCCGCAGAAGGGGTGCTTTCGCGCCTTTCTGAGGGCTTTCAGATCTCAGTGAGAGCGCTGTTGCGCTGAGCAAGGGTCCGGAAGATTCCTGTATGGTCAAGGCCGCCGTCGCCCCGCGCGACCATGTCCTCGAAAAGATCCTTGATTACCGTGCTCAGGGGTAGCTCCAGGCGTGCTGTTCCAGCCGCCCCCAGCACGAAGTTAAGGTCCTTCAGCTGGTTCTGGGCGCTGCCGCCACCTGTGAAGTCACCGTCAATCCATCTGTGCCCTTTTTGGCGCAGCACCTCGGAATCGGCCAGCCCGCCCCGGAGCAGTTCGAGCATCACCGATGGATCGAGTCCCCCGCCCCGCGCGAGAAGCATGGCCTCGGAAACTGCCGTGACCGTGCCGGCGACCACGATCTGGTTGCAGGCCTTGGCGAGGGCGCCCGTACCTCCCGAACCCATGTGCCGGATGGTGCTGCCCATGAACTCGAACGCCGGGGTGACCGAGCGAAGTGCGTCCTCGTCCCCGCCCACCATGATGCTCAAGGTGCCGTTTTCGGCACCGACGGTGCCGCCACTGACGGGGGCGTCCAGGACCCGGACCCCGTGTTCGCTAAGCATTCGTTCGCCAAAGGCCGCGACTGCCCCCGGCGAGACGGTCCCGTGCACGACGAGTATGGGCCGGGCAATGCCCCGGGCTGTCCATCCGGCTATCAGGCCCTCTTCTCCCGGAAGCAACGATTCGACGTGGCTTAGGTCCGGCAACACGGTGAGAACGACGTCGGCGGCCGCCTCAAAAGGTGAAGTCGCAACGCGGGCGCCCAGGCCCACCAAGGCTTCGGCTTTCGAAGCAGTCCGGTTCCAGACTGTCAGCTCGCCGTAGCCCTTCAGCAGCCGGCGGGCCATCGGTTCCCCCATCGGCCCTAATCCCATCAGGGCAAGCGCTGGGTGGTCATGTTCAGGCATTGGAATCCTTTAGAGATTAGGGCAGACGTTACTGGTTGGTCAGGAGATCGGACGGCCACAGGATGAGCTGCGGGAAGACGGCCAGCATGACGATGGCAACCACCATGACCACGTAGAGCGGCACCGCGGCCTTCACGATCTTCTCCATCGGCAGCCCGCTGACATAGGACGCCGCGAACAGGCAGACGCCGACAGGCGGCGTGACCAGGCCAACGGCAAGGGCAGCAACGAGGAAGACGACGAAGTGGATGGGATCCACGCCGGAAGACACAGCCGCGGGCATGAGCACCGGTGTGCAAAGCAGGATGGCGGCGACTTTGTCCATCACCGTTCCGATGATGATCAGGATCAGCCCGATCAGCAGCATGACGATGGTGGGGTCGGTGCTGACGCTCAGCAGCCAGCTGCTGACCTTTGCCGGCAGTCCGTCAATGGTGAAGATGTAAGAGGCGACTCCGGCGATCATGGCGATGAGCAGGATGGTGCCGGTGGTGAGGCCAGCGTCCACGATCATTTTGGGCATCTGGCGCCACTTCATGTCCCGGTAGACGTAGATGCCCACCAACAGGCTGTAGAAGACGGCGACGGCGGCAGCCTCCGTGGGCGTGACGAGCCCGCTGAACATGCCCACCAGGATGATCACCGGGCCGCCCATGGCCGGGATTCCCCCGAGGACGATCCTCAGGCCCTTCTTGAAAGGCGTCCTTGAGACCTCGCCGTAACCGTGGCGTGCCGACAGGAAGAAATTCACAAGCATCAGGACGAGGATCAGGACAATGGACGGTCCAAATCCTCCCGCGAGTGCCGCGCCTACCGACACGTTCGCGGTCGAGGCGGCGATGATCATGAGGATGCTCGGCGGTATCAGTGAGGACAGGGTAGCGGTGACCATGGTCATCGCGGCCGCATAGGGCCGCGGGTACTTATGGTCAGTCATGGCCTTGATCTCGATCTTGCCAAGGCTGACAATGTCGGCAACCGAGGAACCGGAGATGCCGCCGAAGATTGCGCTCGATGCGATGTTCACTTGGCCAAGGCCGCCACGGAAGCGGCCGAAGATGACTTCGGCGCCACGGAAGATGCGGTCTGAAATACCACCCCCGGCCATGAGGTTGCCGGCCAGGACGAACAAGGGGACGGCAACCAGCAGGAAGCTGTTCATGGAGCTCATCATTGACTGGGGCAACAGGTCGAGGGGGATGTCGAAGATCAGCAGCGTGGCGATGACGCCGATGCCGAGTGAGACTGAGAGCGGAACGCCCAGCAGCAGCAGGAGGAGGAAAATGCCCAGCAGGGTCAGGCTCATGCGATCATCTCTCCTTTGAGGATCCGCTTACGCATATAGGGGGAGAAGTAGACGGTGGTGATATGGGCGACGATTGCGAGTGCCGCGCCAATTACAAGGGGAAGTGTTACCAGGAACATTTTGAGTCCCAGGGCAGGACTGGACTCTCCGGCGGCGTACTGCTGCAGCATCAGTTCCACCGTCTTGTAAAGCAGGACACTGAAGAACACGGTCCCGCAGATGGCGTAGAGATGCATGCTGACTTGCTTAAGCCAGGCTGGTCCCCACGCCACCGCGAAGTTCACGCGCGGGTGCACGGCGGCCCGGAAGCCGGCTGCCATCCCCAGGAAGGTGGTGTCCATGAACAGGAAACGGGTCAGTTCCTCGGTCCATGGCAGCGAGGCTCCCATCTGCCGGCTGACCATCTGGGCCGCAAGGCTAAGCAGCATCGCGCAGATTCCGACGAAGAGGAGAGCATCCACGGCCTTCCAGATCAGACCATGAGGTTCCGGGACTTCGCCTGCCGGAACCACCGTGATGCCATCTTCGGCCGCCTGGTGTTCGGCCCCACGGGTTGGGGTGGTTCCTTCATCATGCATTGCACTCGTCTCCTGCACTGGACCCGTCACCTTACCGTCCAAGGAATTCAAGGCTTGACTGTACGAATTCCTTGCCCACCTTGCCTTCAAGCTCGGGGTAGACCTTCTGCGCTGCCGCCTGGAACTTTTCCCGGGCTTCAGGCGTCAGTTCGTTGATCTTCACGCCTTCGCCTTTCAGCTTCTCAAGGGTTTTGGCGGCTTCGTCGGTGTCGTACTTCGTCTTGAAGTCAGCGGTGTCGTCTGCAGCTTCCTGCAGGACCTTCCGGGTGTCCTCATCGAACGAGTCCCACTTCTTCTTGCTGAACCCGAGGACGAGGCCGTCCGAGATGTGGCCGGTCAGGGAGAGGTAGTCCTGGACTTCGAAGAACTTGTTGTTGACTGGAACTTCCAGGGGGTTTTCCTGGCCGTCGATAGTGCCGAGCTGCAGGGCGGTGTAAACCTCTTTGAAGTCCATCGGCGTCGGGTTGGCGCCGACTGAACCAAAGAACTTCACCCAGAGGTCATTCTGCGGTACGCGGAGCTTCAGGTCCTTGAAGTCCTCGGGCTGGGTGATGGGACGCACCGAGTTGGTGGTGTGCCGGGGAGTACGGGTCAGCATGGACACGCCCTTGATGCCCAGCTTGTCCAGTGAGCCCAGCAGTTCCTTGCCTGGCTCGCCTTCAAAGTACTTGGTGACCTCCTCCGAGTCCTTGAAAAGGTAGGGAAGGCTGACGGCATTCATCTTCGGCTCGAAGGACGCGTATACCGAAGTCGACATGATGGTCGAGTCCAGCGTGCCATTTCCAAGCAGGTTGACGGCGGCGTTCTGGTCCCCGCCAAAAAGGGTGCCATCGGGGAACGTCTCGACCTTGACCTTGCCGTCGCTCAGCTCGGCAACCTTGTCGGCGAAGTGCTTTGCGGAGACGCCCATGGAAGAGGTTGCCGGGTCACCGAGGCCGAGGCGCACGGTGGTGCTGGCGCCGGCACCACCGGCCCCGCCCCCGCCGCAACCGCTGAGGACAGTACTGACGGTGAGTGCAACGGCCACAGCTGCGGCGGCCAGGATGCGCTTTGGCATCTGATTCTCCTTTGAATACTTGCTGGTCCCTGGCCTGTACGGACAGGGGTACTGATGCTTTGATGGCGGTGGTTAAGGCGTCCTGGGCTGTGCGGGTATGGGCGAGAACGGCTGCTCTCGCTGCTTTCTTGTGCGTGCAGGTACACGCCTACAGAACAGGATGGAAGATCACCTTCCGAAGTGGAACCGGTACACTTTTGTACCACGGGCCGGCGCGGGTGTAAACCGCAGGAGCAGATGACAGCCTGGAATTACTTCGAGAATTGCAGCCGGGCAACGCTGGACCGTTCGACCAGTTCGGCCGCTACGCGTATGACGTTGGGTTTTCCGGACGCCTTGCCCTGCGTGTTGGACAGAGCGAGTTGCACGGAGTGCCGGGCGAGCAGATCTATGGGCTGCCTGACGATTGTTAGGGCCGGGGTCATGAGTTCGGTCCAGGGTGAGTCTTCGAAAACGATGACGGATAGGGTGCGGGGAATGTCGATTCCGGCGTGGGATAGGCGCCGCAGAACTTCGGTTACCTGGGCGGTGTTTGCCACCACCAATGCGGTGGGCGGCTCCTCGATGCCGAGGAGCGCCGACGCGGCATCTCCTCCCGCCGGCCCGCGGAACGCGGCGTGCCGGATGAGGAGCTCATCCTGCTCCAGGCCGGCTGTTTCCAGGGCGTGCCGATAGCCGGCGATCCGGTCCCTTCCGGTGGTGGAGGCAGCCGGCCCGGAGATAATCCCGATGCGGCGGTGGCCGTGCGCGGCGAGCAGTGCCGTAGCAGCCCGGGCGGATTCGAAGTTGTCGATGCTCACCACGTCTACTTCAGGGAGCGAAGGTATTGATCTGTCGACAAACACCACATCAGTCCCAAGGTCCTGAAGCTGCTTCCAGATTGCCAGGTTGTTGCCGGTCGGGGTCGCGATAATCCCGCTGACCCTGCGTTCGATCAGTGTCGCCAGACGCTCTGATTCCAGCTGGTCATCCTCCTGCGTGGTCATCAGCAGCACCTGGATTCCGCGGGCGTGCGCCTCCTGCACCACCTGGTCGGCCAGTCGGGCGAAAAATGGGTTGGAGACGTCGGCGAGGAGCAGCCCCAGCGTGGTAGGCGGGCCATACTTTAGCTCCCTGGCCGCCGTGCGGGGATGGTAGCCCAAGTCCTTCATCACGCCGTTGACCCTGGCGCGGGTAGCTGCAGCGACTGGACCTGAGCCCGGATTCAGCACCCGCGAGACAACTGCAACGGACACCCCGGCCGCCTGGGCAACATCGCGGATGGTCGGTTGTTTCTGCACGCCTACTCCTTTGTCTGGCACTTCCTGGACATCCGGGAACCTTTTTTAGCCTAGGGCTTGACCTCAGGCCTACGCGTGTGACATAAAAGTGTACCGGTTCCACTTATTTTACCTTAGTTCGATCCCGCTTGGACTGCAGAGCCCCACTACTAATGGCGGCGAGCCGCACGGTGATAAGTAGAGCCCCACAATCTGCGGTTGATCCCAGACCAGCCCGCATCCCTTCCGGAACAGCGCCGTATCCCTTGAAAGGCAACTCATGAATCTGCACCATCTCCTGACCCAGCGCGAGGCCGACGGAAAGCCCATCCGGGTCGGCCTGATCGGCGCCGGACGCTACGGGACGATGTACCTGGCCCAGGCAAACAACATCCCGGGCATCCACGTCGTCGCCATCGCAGACATCAACGTCAAACGCGCTGAAGGTGCTTTCGAACTCGTTGGATGGCCCAAAGACCAGATCGCCCCCGACATCGCAACCGCCCTGAGGGACCGCTCAACCGCGATCGTGGCCAACGCCGACGAGCTTTTCGACGTCGACATCGACATCATCGTGGAAGCCACCGGCAACCCCATCGTTGGCGTCAAGCACGCACTGCGCGCCATCGAAACGAAAAAGCACATCATCATGGTCACGGTTGAAGCCGACGCCTTGGCAGGGCCCGCTCTTGCCAAGCGGGCAGAAGCAGCCGGCGTTGTCTACTCAATGGCATACGGCGACCAGCCGGCCCTCATCATGGAACTCGTCGACTGGGCCCGCACCAGCGGCTTCGACGTCGTCTGCGCCGGCAAGGGTGCCAAATTCCTCGAGCACTACCACGAGATGAACCCCGACAACGTCTGGGAAAACTGGGAATTCTCCAAGGAACTCACCGACTCCGGGCAGCTGAACCCGAACATGCACACCTCCTTCCGCGACGGCACCAAGGCCGCCATCGAAATGGCCGCCGTCGCCAACGGCGCAGGACTGGTCCCCTCCGACACCGGGCTGACGTTCACGCCCGGAGACGTTGAGGAAATTGCCTCAATCTGCCGCCCCGCCGATGTCGGAGGAGCCCTCGCACACGAAGGGACCGTCGACGTCATGTCCAGCGTCAACCGCGACGGCACCTGGATCCCCCACAACACCCAGGAAGGCGTCTTCGTCGTCGTGAAGGCCACGAACGCGTACGTCTCCGGCTGCTTCAACGAATACCCCTGGCACCCGGACCCCACCGGCCAGTACGCCGCCCTGTACCGCCCCTACCACTACGTCGGCCTGGAACTGAATGTATCCATCGCCAACGCCGTGCTCCGCGGAATTTCCACGGGTTCACCCATCGGGTTCTTCGGCGACGTCGTTGCCACCGCCAAGAAAGACCTCAAAGCCGGCGAATTCCTCGACGGCGAAGGCGGATACACCGTCTGGGGCCAGCTCGTTTCGGCGAAGCACTCCGTAACTACCGGTGCACTGCCGGTCGCACTGGCCCACCACGTGGAACTGCGCAATGACGTCGCCAAGGGCGGGATCGTCCGCTGGGATGACGTCATCATGGACGACTCCCTGGCCCAGGCCCTCGAACTGCGCCGGGAAACCGAAGCCCTTGCCCTTGAGGCAGTGTCGAAGTAGCTGGCAAGCGGGGATTCCACAATGGGCTGAACCTGGCATCCACTGAAAGTTCGGCCCCTGGAAACCTCGCCGCTCTCAGCTAAGCCTGACGAACACCCTGCGGATGTTCGGCGCGGACCGACGGACTCTACCCGTCGGTCCGCGCCGCGCCCCCAAGGACCCTCCCACGCCCCTCAAGGGCACCCTTAAAGCAAGGAGAACCCCAGCATGACCATCGTCGTCACTGCAGCTTTTAGCCCGAAGGAAGGCGCCTTCGACCAGGTCGTCGCCGCCCTCTCCCCCGCAATCAGCGAAGTCCACCAGGAACCCGGCTGCCTGCTCTACGCGATCCACGAAGCCCCCAACAACCAGATCCTCATGGTTGAGAAATGGGAATCAGCTGCGCTGCTGGACGCCCACGGCGAAGGTGAACCGGTCAAACGCCTGAACGCCTCCCTCGAAGGCCTGCTGGAAAAGCCTGTCGTAGTGACCCGGATGGTTCCGATCCCCGCGGGAACAGCACAACAGGGAGCACTGTAGTGCACAGCCCTCTTGTCATTATGGGCGTGTGTGGTGCAGGCAAGACTGCGGTCGGCGCTGCCCTGGCAGCCCGGCTCGGAGCAACCTTCAAGGACGCTGACGACCTGCACCCCTTGCCGAACGTCGAAAAAATGACGGCTGGCATACCGCTCACCGATGAAGACAGATGGCCATGGCTTCGCCTGGTCGGCGAAGAACTCGCGGCCGAACACCCCGACGGGATCGTGGTTGCCTGTTCGGCCCTCAAACGCGCCTACCGTGACGCTATCCGCGCAGCCGCTCCTTCCACCCGGTTCATCCTCTTAAAGGTCGACCCTTCGGTACTGAAGGAGCGGCTGGTCCAGCGCCCAGGACACTTCATGCCTCAATCCCTCCTCACCTCACAGCTGGAGACACTTGAGACCCTTGGAACAGCCGAAGCCGGAATGACCGTGACATCCGAAGGCGGCATAGAAGCACTCACCGAGGAAATTCTGGCGAATCTGCCCCAAGTGCATCCCGCAGTACCCGCCGGTACCGATCAGAACGGAAGATAAATTTCCGCCCCACGCCTCCGAGCGCCTAGCCGGGCTGCAGGAATATCTTCTCAGGGTCCGGGCTTGTCCCAAGTGGCAGGAGCAGCACATCTGAGGAGGACCATGATTACCGGTACAGAGTCAACATCAGGCGCCCGGCGTACAGCTTTGGTGGTAGGAGCCACGGGCATCGCGGGATCCGCGTTGGTGGACACCCTGACGGGCGAGGGCTGGGACGTCCTTGCCTTGTCCCGCCGGCCCGGAGCGGAGCGCGCCGGGGTTCGGTGGCTTTCGGCGGATCTGACCTCGGCCGCAGCCTTGGCCAATGTGCTTGAGCCGGAGAATCCATCGCACGTTTTTTTCACAGCATGGTCGCGCCGTGCCACCGAGGAGGAGAACATCAGGGTCAACGCCGGCATGGTGCGTGACCTGCTCGCCGCACTCCGCGGCAAAGACGTGAGCCACGTTGCCCTGATGACCGGCCTAAAGCATTATCTCGGACCCTTTGAGGCCTACGCGGCAGGAGAAATGGCCGACACACCTTTCCACGAGGAGGAGCCGCGCCTGCCGGTGGCGAACTTTTACTACGCGCAGGAGGATGAGCTCTGGGCCGCATCGGCCGAGCAGCGGTTCACCTGGTCCGTGCACCGCGCGCACACGGTCATCGGGCATGCGGTGGGCAACGCCATGAACATGGGACTTACGCTCGCCGCCCAGGCCACCCTTTGCAGGGAGAGCGGGGAGCCGTTTGTCTTTCCCGGGTCCGAAACGCAGTGGAACGGCCTGACTGACATGACCGACGCAGGTTTACTCGCAGAGCACATGCTCTGGGCATCCACGACGCCTCAAGCCGCAAACGAGGCCTTCAACATCGTC
The DNA here is from genome assembly GCF_003367205.1 of Arthrobacter sp. RT-1. Lineage (NCBI taxonomy): Bacteria > Bacillati > Actinomycetota > Actinomycetes > Micrococcales > Micrococcaceae > Arthrobacter > Arthrobacter sp. RT-1. The sequence goes on along the minus strand of NZ_QRGQ01000010.1, from coordinate 113,949 downwards.
AACGGTGATGTGTTCCGCTGGCGATGGATGTGGCCGAAACTCGCAGCCTACTTCGGCCTGGAATGGGAGGGGTACCAGGGTGAGCCCCGGCCTCTCGAGCAGTCCATGGCAGGGCGCGAAGACCAGTGGAGGGAACTTGCCCGGCGCCATAACCTCAGCGAGCCGGACCTGGACCGCGTCGCCTCCTGGTGGCACACCGACGGCGACCTGGGCCGCAACATCGAGGTAGTGACGGATATGGGCAAAAGCCGGGACGCCGGGTTCACCGGCTATCGCCGAACACTGGATTCCTTCACCACACTCTTCAACCGGTACCGTGCGGAGACCCTCATCCCCTGATCGGTCGCGCTACCTGCGACCGCGTCAGAGGGTCAACCTGCTGATGTTTGTTGCCGCCCGCAGTGGGGTCACCGGAAGGCAAGTGAAGTGAACGGCCTCGGCGACCACATCGCGTGTGCTGGCGCCACGCCCGTAGGAGTCCCGCTGCACGGCTGCACCGGTCCCCCGGCTCAGGACTTGGAACAGCAGGAATTCGACGGTGTTGAACTCTCCCTGTTCCTCGAGCACCGGCCGGAGGTGGTCCAGAAGCGCCGTTACCACCTCAAAGGCGCCCCGGGGCTTTCCTGTTATCGGGTCTGCCAGCTCACCCTGCAGTCCGTAGCGGCTGGCCCGCCAGGACGCGAGTTGCAGTTGGGTGGCCGAAGTCGGGACTGCACTGACGCCGTCGCGCCACTGCCGTACCGCGGTTTCCGCCAACCCGCGGACCAGGGCTGCCAGCAGGACAGTGTCGTCGGCAAACAGGCACACGTCGGCGACCCGGACCTCTACGGTCGGGTGCTTGTGGCTGAGCCGTGCGTCCAAGTACAGGTTGGCTTTGTCCAAGGGCACGCCGGAGCTGAGGATCTGCCCGATTTCACGGTGGTACGCAGCAGCGGAGCCGTAAATGCCGGCTGCTCCGGTGGTGGGCCACCGGCTCCATGCCTGCCAGCGGTAACTCGCGTAGCCGGAGTCCACTCCGTTCCAATACGGTGAATTGGCGCTGATGGCCAGCAGGACGGGCAGCCAAATCAGGATGCGGTCCAAGATGGCGACGCCTTCTTCTTCGGACTCGATCTCCACGTGCACGTGGCAGCCTCCGGTTAGTTGTTCAACCGCGGTAAGCCCGAACCTTTCCATCAGCTGGCCACATCGTTAACCCGGGGCGATGGTGGACTCGACCGGCAGCGCCGAAGTTGCCAACGCAACCGCCCGCGCTCCTGCCCGCCTGGCCGCAGAGTCGGCGCTCTTCCGCCCGGCGGTAATGTCATCGGCGATTTCGGCGAGGGTGACCCGCGGCAAGGTGCAGGTTTCAATCTGTTCCTGCTTCATTTCGCTGGTTAGGCGGGGAAAATCGCTGAGCTGTTCAAGGACTTCGCCCAGCGGCAGGGGCTTCCCGCTCTCGCCGTCGACAATCAGGAACTCCTCCTCAACACCCATCCTGCGCGTCATCGCAACCCGCCCAGGACGTGAAGATCCCCCGCGTGCACCCACTCAGCTGCTCGGACACCGCCGTTCTTCCGGATAACGTAAGCCACTTAGCTCATCGGCGTAGGTCCGCGGGTTGCATGCTCAACCCGCCCCATTTTCACATACGAAGTGGTCCGGAGGACCCTGGAAAAGACCATGGCCCGCCCCCCAACGGAAAGCGGACCATGGCGGTCTCATCGACGGTCCCGGGTGTTCTCCGGGTGGTTGCCGGCCGTTAGCGGTTGGTACGGGCGTCGTCGTCGAGGTCGATGTTTTCCTTGCGGACCTCTTCGGTGACGGTGTGCTCGTCGGTCACCGTTTCCTTGTCCAGGCGGACGCGTTCGACGGGGACGGCTTCCTTTTCCACCACGGGGCGTTCCTCATGGAGGATGACCTCGTGTTCTTCTTCGCTGATGGCAGGGCCGTCCAGAGCGGCGCCCCTGTTGGCATCGGTGATGGGCTCGCGTTCCAGACGGACCTCTTCGCGCTGGACCGGGACGGTGGTGGTGACGTTCTCGGTGACTACGTACTTGCGCAGCCGCACACGGCCAGCTTCTTCCTTCCGGGTGCCGACGTGCAGTTGCTCCTCAGACCGGGTCATCGCCTCGTCCGTGGTGGGTCCTGAAGTGTCGTGACCCACCGTGCCGCGGCCTACGGCTGCGGCGTCAGCAGTGTTCGCGTCACCGTGACGGCTAAAGCCGTTGGAGAGACCGTAGTAGGTGTAGAGCTCGTCTTCCTCGGCGGGTTCCAGATGCCCGTCAGGGGCGACACGGGGCGCGTCCTTGACCTTGTCCTTGGTGTGGGCGACGACGATGTCGTTGCCGTCCTGCGAAGCGGAGCCCAGCGGGGCGAAGGACTCATGGGTTCCGAAGAGCCCGGTCTTGACCGTGACCCAGGTGGGTTCTGAGGTCTGGTCATCAACGTAGATTTGCCCGATGGATCCGATTTTGGTTCCGTCGGAACCGATGACATTGCCGCCGGCGGTGGTCAGTGCAGAAAGGTTTTCAGTGTTAAGCACGATGTTCTCCTTCTAATGCTGTTGATGAATCCGGCGTGGGGCGCTGGTTAGCGGTGGGTGGAGCCGGTGGTGCGCGTGGTGTTGCGGGAGAGCAGGATGGCCAGGGCGATCATGGCGATGCCGAGGACGAAGTGCAGCCAGTTATCCGCGGTGTTGACCGGGACGAAGTTGGCGGGGGTGTCGTGGCCGATGATGAGGCCGTAAAGCCACAGGATGAGGTAGATGACGCCGCCGTAGAGCAGGTAGCTGCGGGCCTGTGTGTTGGTGCGGGACATCAGGATCCCGGCGACGCCGAAGAGCAGGTGGACGATGTTGTGCAGGATCGAGACCTGGAAGATGCCCAGCAGGAGTGCTTCTGAGCCGTGTCCGGCGAAGGAGAGCGCTTCATAGTTGCTGGTGATGCCCGGAATGAAGCCGAGGACTCCGACCAGCAGGAAGACAGCGCCTACTGCCTGGGCAGCTTTCTGAAGGGTGGTTTTGGGTCCGGTAGTCCGGTTTGTTGTCGCCATATTGTTGCTCCTGTCGTAGTGAGATTTTTGCTTTGCCGACCGCTGTTTGTGTGCCGGGCGGCGGTGTTCCGCTCAGAGTTCCGGAGGCGAAGGATGTGTTGTTCCAGCTGTCGGCGGAACAACACCTCATCAGGTGCTTCCGCTTCGGTGCCCTCACGAATGAGGTTTCCGGCAGCGGAAAGGACGGCCCGGCCTTCCGGGGTGAGGTAGATGTCGGCGCTCCGGCCGTCCCTGCCTGGTTCCTTGGTCAGGAATCCGAGGCTTTGCAGCCGCCGCAGCACCTTGCCCAGGCTCTGCCGGCTCACGCAGAGCATGTCGGCAAGATCCGTCGCCGTGGTTGGTTCCAGTTCCGCCGCTGTCTCGAGTGCGTCCAGTGATCCTGTGGTCAGTCCGAGCCTGGCCAACCGTCGGTTGAGCCGGCGCTCATCAAGTCGGGCCGCAATGCTGACCAGCCTGTGGGTGGCCCATTGCTCCGGAACGGTCCCCGGCTGTGCCTTCATGTGCCGCGGCCCGCCGGCAGCGGGTTGTTGCTGGTCGGGGTCCGGCGGCCTCCCCGCTGGGTCGGGGGGAGGCTTGGGGACCTGGTCCCGGCCGCTCATGTGTTCTGGACGTTGTCCTTGGCATCTGCTGCGCGGTCTTTGACGTCACTCGCAGCGCTTTGGCCCTCGGCTTTGACGTTCTGCATTCCGTCAGCGGCGGTGGCTTTGACGCTTTCCATGGCTTCCTGGGCCGGTGCCTTGAGGTCCTGGACCATGTCCTTGGCCGCGTCGGTAACGTGGGTGGCCAGTGGCTGCGCGGCGGTCTTCAGCTGGTCGGCCGCTTCGCGCTCCTTCTGGCTGGCCGGGATCAGGGACGAGACGAGCATCCCGGCCCCGAACGCGATCAAACCTGCTGCCAGGGGATTTCCCTGGGTTTGGGCCTTGACCTGTGACGGGGCGGCGCTGATAGCGGAACCGGCATCGGAGAGTTTGCTGGCAACGGTGTCCTTTGCCCCGTGCAGGGTGTCGCCGGTGGAGTGCAGGGCGTTACCGGCATGGCCGGTCCCGGAGGAGACCTTGTCCTGAACGGTGGACACCTTGTCTCCAACAGTGGTCGTGGCGGAATCGGCGACTCCCATGACCTTGTCCTTCACCCCCATAACTGCGTCCTTGACGCTGCCCTTCACCTTCTCGGTCTGGCGCTGGACGATGTTGGACGGTGTGACCTTGTCCGCGACCGCGTCCACGTTGGTGCCCAGGCGTGCGCGGGTCTCTTCTATTTCCTGACGAATTGCATCCGGGTTATCGCTCATCGGTTTACCTCACCTGGTTTTAGGGTTGGGGGAATTTCAGACAGTGTCTCGCCGGTCTGGGGCATGCCCTTGATCTGCTTGAGTTCCTTGCGCCCCATCGAGGCCAGGACCGCGGCGATGATGCCCCAGATCACGGCGACGATCACGGCGGCCCAGCCCAGCGGCATCAGGGCGCCCAGGGCGAACATCAGCGCCAGGGACAGGAACAACAGGACGAAGTGTCCGGCCACGCCGGCGCCGCCGAACATGCCCGCGCCCTTCCCGGCCTTGGTGGCGGACTGCTTGGCTTCAGCCTTGGCAAGCTCCACTTCCTGGCGCATCAGGGTGGACAGGTCCCGGGTCACATCACCCAGCAGCTCACCCAGCGACGCGTTATCCGCCTTCTGATGCGCCTCACTCGGCGGCATCTCCGGTATCTGGCTGCTCACAGGTGACGTCCTTCCTTTGACTCGTAGGGGTCATCCTCAAAGCGCAGGGGCGTATCTTCCGCTGTGCCTGAGGGCAGGGCCGAGGTGGATACCGGAGCTCCGCCGGCCACAATGGGCTCTTCGTAAAATTCAGGGGCGCTGCCGGAGGCAAACGCGCTCTCCTGCCGGGCCGGAGCTTCAACCGTCCGAAGGGTTTGCCCTGATGTAAGGGGTCGCTGGCCAGCGGAACCCTGGGATCCCGGGGCTCCTGCCTGCAGGCCGCGGCCGAGCCGGCCCACGAGGATCCCTGCCCCTGCTGCCAGTAGCAGGAAGGTGCCGGGACGGTTGCGGGCGAAGCGCTGGACCTCGCCGAGCAGGTCGCCAGGCTCCTTGTTCTCGATCCACGAAGCCACCGCTTCACTGCGCTGGGCAGCCTGCCGGATCAGGTCACTGGCGATGCCCTGCTGCTCGGGTGCCTCAGCCATGGTCTGCAGCTGGCTGGAAAGGGTGCGGATACCCTCCGCAGCCTTGTGCTGCTGGGTGCCTGCCTGGCCGGACAGACCCGATTTCGCCTGGGACAGCAGATCCTTGGCGTTGGATTTTGCCTCAGAGGCGACATGGGCGGCCTCTTCCTTCGCCGTCTGGGCAACACCCTGCGCGGCGCTGGTGGCATGCCCGGCGACATTGGAAGCTTCTTCCTTCGCGACCTGCTTTTTGGATCCGGGGGCGCCTTCGGACGCCGGGGTAACGGAAGGGGTAGTTCCGACGGTCATAATCTCGGTGTCCTGCGAGGACGACCCCGAAACGTTGGTCCACTGATTTTCTGTCATCATGCTCTCTTTCCGTCACGTCAGCTGCTGTCGATGCATCAGCACTGACGTAATAGTAAGCATGATTACTATTAAATAGTAAGTAGCCTTTCTACTTGTTGGTGGGATGGCATGCGTCGTACTGGGAGCGACACTCGCCAAGGCGTCCGGCCGCCCCCGCTTTCGTGGCATGGACGTGAAGCGGTCTGACTGTTCGAACTGAAAGGACGCCGGTGCCGGGTGAAACCAACAAGCTGCAACGTCATCTCATCCGGCACGGCGGCGCCACGGCGTCCGCCGAAGGCATACTGGCCCTCACCCAAGACGTCACCGAGCGGCGCCCTGCTTCCTTAAGGTAATAAGTACACTTATCACTATGGCTTCTTGCACTACGAAACGCTGGGGTAGCCAGAAGCACTGCCAGATTGGAGGTGGAAGGGATGGATGAAGCGGCGAAGCGGCGGCTGGAACTTGCAGCACTGGTCGTCGACGGTTTGCAACCGCAGGTTCTTTGGCCCTCCTATTTCGGCCAAGCCCCGTGTTCTGAGTTCGAGTTGCGCGCCTACCTTCATGGCGTCCTTGCCCTTCCCGACTTTGAACACGGCCACGGCACTGACCCGAAGGGGAAGGAGGTCACGGCAAGGCGGCCTCCCCCACAGTCCATTCCGCGCGGATCCGGTCAACCGGATGGCGTGGTGAAAAGGTCTGATGAAGATCTCTTGGCTGCGTTGGGAGCGGCGGGCAGGTTCCTTCTTACCCCTGAACGGGCAGAGGAGGAACGGTTGGCATCGTTGCGGGAAACTGACCTCCTCCACACAGGTGCGGAGGAAACTTTTGATCGGGTAGTAAATGCTGCCCGAGAGTACTTCGGCGTAGGTGCTGCCTCACTGTCACTGATCGCGAAGGACGCCCAGTTCTTCAAGTCCGCTGTCGGCCCTCTCCGGGAGGAAACCCCACGTCAAATCGCACTGTGCACAGAGACAGTTAAGCGGGACTCAATGCTGGTCATAAACGACACGCTGACTGATGAGCAATTCGCTTCGAATCCACTCGTCGTCGGGGACCCTTACATCCGTTTCTATGCCGGCTATCCCCTGCACGGTCCGCGTGGGTGGAACATTGGGACTTTGTGCGTCATCGACCAGAAACCCAGGACGTTCACTGCATCTGACGAGCTGGTACTTCGGTCCCTCGCAGCCATCGCCCAGAACGACATTGACGCACGGACGTTGCGGTGATGAGGTCGTACCCGGGACGGCGCCGGGGATTGTCCATGACACAGCTCCCGTTTACGTTAAGGCATGCCCATGACCCCTGAACAACGGCCGCCCATGATGGAGCTTCAGAACCTCCTGATCAGTGCTGAAAGCGTTGAGGCCTTTTTCTGTGGCCTGTCGGGTGTCGCCGCCGCCACGTTGACTGGACGGACCCGGAGCACCATTGACTGCGGCATCACATTCCAGGAGGGAAGCCGCCGCGTTACCGTCGCCGGCAGCAGCCCGCGCGCTGTCCGTCTGGACCAAATTGAGCAGCGCCTGGGCCAGGGACCCTGCGTAGAAGCCCTGCGAACCCTTGCCCCGGTGCTCCTGGAAGATGTCGAGAGTGACCCTCGCTGGCCGTCCTATCAGCAGGAACTCGCTTCCCAGAACTGCCGAAGCGTTCTCGGCATGCCCCTAGACATCGGCAGAGACTCCACTGCCGCACTCAATTTCTTTGCCTCCGGCCGGGTCTTCGATGACCAGACGATCAAAGAAACCGCTGCCTTCGCAGGCGCAGCCTCACAAGCTATCCGCCTCGTGCTGAAAATCAACGACGCCCAAAACACCGTAGGAGAGCTGAGGTCAGCCCTGGAAGGCCAGACACCCGTGAGCATCGCTTGCGGGATACTCATGGCCCAGAACCGTTGCAGCCAGAACGAGGCCATGACCATCCTGACAAACGCGTCGAAGGCCAGCGATAAAAGGCTGCAGGACCTCGCCAAAGAAATCGTCACCCACCTCTCCGGAGAAACCCCCGCTACCTTCTTCCAAAGTTGAAGCCCCTCAGCGAAAGAAGCAGCATCGGCGGAAACTCATCCCTTTGCAGCGCCCGCGGGAGGAGCGGTGGAGTCCCGGACAATCAGGTGCGTGGCAAGTTCGACGCGGTGGGAGTCCAGGACTTCCCCGCGCGCCTGGCGCAGCAGTGACCGAAGTGCCGCCCGGCCCATCTCCTCCAGCGGCTGGGCCACGGAGCTGAGTGACGGCACCGATTCCTCACCCTGCCTTGTCCCGTCGAAACCGATGAGGCTGATGTCCTCGGGAACCCTGACCCCTCGTCGGCCCGCTTCACTGAGGACACCCAGTGCGATGGCATCGCTTCCGGCGAAGATGGCCGTGGGCCGCTGGTCCAGCTGGAGCAGTGCCTGGAGTCCGGCAACGCCACTCTCGCGGCGGAACCTGCCACCGGGCACGATGTACTGGGGATCCACCGTGACGCCCCGGGCCATCAGGGCGGCCAGATAGCCGTGCAGCCGGGCCTGGTTGCATTCGGCCTTTTCTATCCCGCCGATGTAGGCGATCCGCCGGTGCCCCAGGTCAAGCAGATGTTCCGTCGCGGCCTTGCCGCCGGCCCAGTTGGTTGCCCCGACGCTCACCACATCCGCTGAGGGCGGGTTGAGCGGGTCAATGACAACGACGGGAATCTTGCGTCGGCGGAACGCCTGCAGTTGGGCCTCGCTGAAAGCGGACGTCACCACGATCATTCCCGCCCGGCCTTCGTCCAGCATGCGCTGCGCGCGGCGCTCAGGGCTGCGCAGGTTCGAGGGTGACGGGCCGGTGACGCTGACCATGATCTCGACGTCGGCAGCGGCGGCAAACTGCAGGATTCCGTTGAGGACCTCGATCATGTAGGCGGAGTCCAGGACGTCGATGACCACCTCGACAACAGTGCTGGCCTCCCCGGACGAGCGGCGCTGCACCGGGGACTGGTACCCTGCCTGCTCGAGAGCCGCCAGGACGCGGGCACGGGTCTCCGGCGCCACGTCGTCGCGGCCGTTCACCACCTTCGAAACGGTTGGCGCCGAGACGCCGGCCTGCAGCGCGACCATGGCAAGCGTCGGCTTGGCCTGCTCTGTAATCTTCATCGATCTCACGCTTCGCAACCTTTCGAAATTTTCGTGAGCTTCATTCTGCAGAAGCAGCAACGCAACGGTCAAGGGAAGCCGTGTCCTTGTGCCAAAAATTTCGACCCCGACCTCTTGACCTCCAGCAGACAGCCACTTTAGTTTAGAGCGTGACCTAAATCACCCTTTCGAAATGTTTCGAACTGGTCAGGCAGAGACCCGCACCTTGCAAAGAAGCAAACCCCAGATGGAGAAGCAATGAAGCAGCCCCAGACGTCCCGCCGCTCTTTCCTCGCCCTTGCCGCCCTCACTCCCTTCGCTGTCGCAGCGACCACTGCCTGCGGCACTTCCGGACCGGGCGCCTCCAGCGCCGGCGGGGGCGCCAGCATGTGGTACCTGTCCGGCGAGCCGAACCAAACCACCATGCAGAAGGCCGTGGACGCCTTCAATTCGGCGAACCCCGACAACAAGATCGAAGTAACCTACTTCCAGAACGACGCCTACAAGACCAAGATCAAGACCGCCATCGGCGCCGGCCAGGCCCCCACCATCATCTACGGCTGGGGTGGCGGCACCCTGAAGACGTACGCCGAGGCCAACCAGGTGGACGACCTGACCGGCTGGTTTGACGAGAACAAGGACCTGAAAGAGAAGTTCTTCCCCGCGTCCTTCGGTGCAGCCACCGTCAACGGCAAGATCTACGCGCTTCCCAACCAGTACGTGGCCCCGATCGTCCTGTTCTACAACAAGGAACTGTTCGAAAAGGCCGGCGTGCAGCCGCCAAAGACCTGGGATGACATCATGTCGCTGGTCAAGACCTTCAATGGCATGGGTGTGGCACCCTTCTCACTGGGCGGACAGTCGCGCTGGACCTCCATGATGTGGCTGGAATACCTGCTGGACCGCATCGGCGGCCCCGGCGTCTTCACCGCGATCTTCGAAGGCAAGCCCAACGCCTGGCTGGACCCCGCCGTAATCGAAACGGGCACCAAAATCCAGGAACTCGTGACTGCGGAAGGCTTCATCAAGGGCTTCTCATCGATCACTGCAGACTCCAACGCGGACCAGGCACTGCTCTTCACGGGCAAGGCTGCCATGATGCTGCATGGGTCGTGGACCTACGGCGCCATGAAGAAGGGCGGCCAGAATTTCGTCCAGGACGGAAAGCTGGGCTTCGTCCAGTTCCCCACTGTTGCCGGCGGCAAGGGCGACCCCAAGAACGGCGTCGGGAACCCTGCCCAGTACATGTCGATCTCCTCGAAGGCGACAGAGGAGGAAAAGGAGTCGGCGAAGAAGTTCTTCAAGGACGGCATCCTGACCGAGACGGTCATCGACACCTACATCAACTCCGGATCCGTTCCCATCGTCAACGGCATCGAGGACAAGCTCAACACCTCTCCGGACAAGGACTTCCTGAACTTCGTGTACGACATGGCCAAGAACGCTCCCAGCTTCCAGCAGTCCTGGGACCAGGCCCTGAGCCCCACTGCCGCCGAGGCCCTGCTGAACAACATCGACCAGCTGTTCCTGAAGTCGATCACGCCGCAGCAGTTCGCCGAGAACATGAATGCCACCCTCGGAAAATGAGTAACGCCGTCTCCACCGCTCCCACCACTGCCGCGGCCAGGACCGAGTCGGAGCAGACCGGGAAGCGCCGCGCCGCCCTCGCGTGGCTGACGCTGCCTGCGTTGTTCTTCTTCCTGGTCTTCGCCGTCGTGCCGCTGGCCGGCGTCTTCATTCTGAGCTTCACCAGCTGGGACGGCATCGGCGCCATCGGGGCGGCGGGCCTGGGCAACTGGTTCTCGGTACTTGCCGACCCCGGGCTGTACAACGCCCTGGGGCTGACCTTCCTGATCATGATCGCCTCCTGGCTCGTCCAGACCCCGATCAGCCTCCTGCTGGGTGTCTTCACTGCAGGAAGCCAGCGCTACCGGGCCGCCCTGGCAGTGCTGTACTTCCTGCCCCTGCTGCTCTCGTCGGCTGCAGTGGCCATCGCCTTCAAGGCCCTGCTGGATCCGAACTTCGGCCTGGCAACCGGCCTGGGACTGCCCTTCCTTGCCCAGGACTGGCTGGGTGTCCCGCATCTGGCCCTGGGCCTGGCCATCTTTGTGATCGCCTGGCAGTTCGTGCCGTTCCATACGCTCATCTACCAGGGCGGCGTGCGGCAGATCCCCAAATCACTCTACGAAGCGGCCGAGATCGACGGGGCCGGAACCATCAAGCAGTTCTTCCACATCACGCTCCCCCAGCTGAAGTACACCATCATCACCTCGTCCACCCTGATGGTGGTGGGGTCGCTGACGTACTTCGACCTGATCTTCGTCCTTACCGGCGGCGGCCCCGGTAACTCCACCCGGATCCTGGCGCTGGACATGTACCTGCGGGGCTTCCGGGCCAATCTGATGGGCCCGGCAAGCGTCATCGCCGTCATTCTCGTCCTCATCGGCCTTGCACTTGCCTTGTTCCTCCAGCGCCTTGGGGGCAAGGACAAGCAGGGCAGCCAATTGGAAGGCCTGTAGCGTGAGTACCGTCCTGAGTAACAGCATGGAGGAGGCCCGGGTCGGCTCCCCCGCCAATATCGCCGCCGCGAAGCGGGGGTTCGGTTCCCGGCTGAGGCAGTTCAACGTCCCGGCCGGCCTCGGCGGCTGGATCTGGCTCGCCATCATCATCATCCCGGTGTACTACGTGGTCATCACCAGTCTGAAGACGCAGGAAGGCTACTTCGGGCAGAATCCGCTGGCACTTCCCGCATCACCAACCCTGGAAAACTACCAGCTGGTCCTGGAAGCCGACTTCGCCACGTACTTCATGAACAGCTCCATCGTTACGATCGGTTCGGTGGTTCCGGCGGTGCTGGTTTCATTTATGGCCTCGTTCGCCATCGTCAGGGGCAGCGGCAGGTTCCTCAAACTGGTCAACGGCCTGTTCCTTATGGGACTGGCCATCCCGCTCCAGGCCACGATCATCCCGATCTACCTGATGATCATCCGCCTCAACCTGTACGACAGCCTGCTGGCGCTGATGCTGCCGTCCGTGGCCTTTGCCATCCCGCTGACGGTGCTGATTTTGTCCAACTTCATCCGCGACGTGCCGAACGAGTTGTTCGAGTCGATGCGCCTGGACGGCTGCAGCGAGTGGCAGATCATGTGGCGGCTGGCCCTCCCGCTGACCCGTCCCGCCATCGTGACCGTCGCAATCTACAACGGCCTGCACGTCTGGAACGGATTCCTGCTTCCGCTGGTCCTGACCCAGAGCCCGGAGCTGCGCGTCCTGCCCCTCGGGCTGTGGACGTTCCAGGGCGAGTACAGCGTCAACATTCCGGCTGTTCTGGCTTCGGTGGTGCTCAGCACGCTGCCCATCCTCGTGCTCTACGTTGTGGGCCGCCGCCAGCTGCTCAGCGGCCTCACCGCCGGCTTCAGCAAGTAGGACCACGTTCTTCACGAAAGGAAACGCACATGACCACCGCAAAACCCCTGCGGGTCGGCATGGTGGGCTACGCCTTTATGGGTGCAGCACACTCCCACGCCTGGCGAACGGCCCCACGGTTCTTCGACCTGCCGCTGCAGCCGGAGCTCACCGCGGTTGCCGGCCGGAACGCCGAGGGCGTCCGCGCCGCCGCGGACAAGCTGGGCTGGGAATCCGTTGAAACGGATTGGCGCCGCCTGATCGAGCGGGACGACATCGACCTCATCGACATCTGCACGCCGGGCAACACCCACGCCGAAATTGCCATCGCCGCCCTTGAAGCCGGCAAGCATGTGCTGTGTGAAAAGCCGCTGGCGAACTCAGTGGAGGAGGCCGAGCGGATGACCCTTGCGGCGGAGACGGCCGCCAAGCAGGGCATCATGTCAATGTGCGGCTTCAGCTACCGCCGTACGCCCGCCCTGGCCCTCGCCAAGCGGTTCGTGGAACAAGGCCGGCTGGGCGACATCCGGCACGTCCGGGCACAGTATCTGCAGGACTGGCTCTCCGATGCCAACGCCCCCATGACGTGGCGGCTGGACAAGAGCAAGTCCGGGTCCGGCTCCCTGGGCGACATTGGAGCACACAGCATCGATGCGGCCCAGTGGGTCACTGGCCACACCATCAGCGGTGTGTCTGCACTGCTCGCAACGTTTGTCACCGAGCGGCCGCTGGCCGGTGACCTGGTGGGCCTCGGCGGCCACGGGGACGCCGGCAGCGACGCGCCCCGGGGAGCGGTCGCCGTGGATGACGCAGCGATTTTCAGTGCAAAGTTCGACGGCGGCGCTGGCGCCACGGGCACGATCGGCGTCTTCGAAGCCACGCGTTACGCGCTGGGCCGGAAGAACGCCATGCGCCTGGAAGTCAACGGCACCAAAGGTTCCCTGGCCTTCGACTTCGAGGACATGAACGTCCTGTCCTTCTACGACGCGGCCGAATCCCCGGACGCCGGCTTCCGCAGGATCTTCGTCACGGAGCCCGAGCACCCGTACGTCGGCAACTGGTGGCCCACAGGCCACGGCCTGGGCTACGAACACGGCTTCACCCACCAGGTGGTGGACCTGGTGACGGCGATCGGCGAGCGCCGCCAGCCCGAACCATCGTTTGCCGACGCCCTGCAGGTCCAGCGGGTGCTCGCGGCCGTGGAAGCCAGCGCCGCCAACTCCAGCCAATGGCAAAAGGTTTAGGCATATGACGACAGGACAAGGAACGGCCATGACACGACCCATCACGCTTTTTACCGGCCAGTGGGCCGACCTGCCCTTTGAGGAGGTGGCCCGGCTCGCCGGCGAGTGGGGCTTCGACGGGCTCGAGATCGCCTGCTGGGGCGACCATCTGGACCCGCGCCGCGCCGCCGAGGACGACAACTACCTCCAGGGCCGGCTGGACATCCTGGAGAAGAACCACCTGAAAGTCTTCGCCATTGCCAACCACCTCACCGGCCAGGCCGTGTGCGACGACCCCATCGACGAACGCCACCAGGGCATCCTGTCCGCTGGGATCTGGGGCGACGGCGATCCTGAAGGAGTGCGCCGCCGCGCTGCCGAGTCGATGAAGGACACTGCCCGCGCAGCCGCGCGCCTCGGCGTCAGGACCGTTACAGGTTTTACCGGTTCCTCCATCTGGAAGGCCGTCGCCATGTTCCCGCCCGCCTCCGAGGCAATGATCGACGCCGGCTACCAGGACTTCGCCGACCGCTGGAACCCCATCCTGGACGTCTTCGAGGAGGAGGGTGTCCGCTTCGCACTGGAGGTCCACCCCTCCGAAATCGCCTACGACTACTGGACCGCCAAGCGCACCCTGGAAGCCATCGGGCACCGCAGGAGCTTCGGACTGAACTTCGATCCGTCCCACTTCATCTGGCAGGACCTGGACCCGGTGATGTTCCTGCAGGACTTCGCCGAACACATCCTGCACGTCCATGTGAAGGAATCGGTCCGGCAGCTTGATGGCCGCAACGGCCGCCTGGGCTCCCACCTGGCGTGGGCGGACCCGCGGCGCGGCTGGGACTTTGTCACGGCCGGCCACGGCGACGTCCAGTGGAACCGGATCTTCAGGACCTTGAACGCCATCGGCTACGACGGCCCCACCAGCATCGAATGGGAGGACGCCGGAATGGACAGGCTCATCGGTGCACCGCAGGCGCTGGCCATGGTCCAGGAACTCGCCCGGATTGCCCCGCCCGCAGCGGCCTTCGACGCCGCGTTCGCCAGCCGCTGACCCGAACCTCCTGCCGGCCCTCAACGTGCCGGTGGATAAACAAAGGAACTCCTCAATGACAGATCGCAAGAATGCCCTGGTGGTCCGCGGCGGCTGGGACGGCCATCAGCCCTACGAGGCCACCGAGCTCTTCATTCCCTACCTCAAGGACAACGGCTACGACGTCCGCGTGGAGGAATCGCCCAAGGTCTACGCCGATGCAGGCTACATGGCAGGCGTGGACCTGATCATGCAGTGCATGACCATGAGCACCATCGAAAAGGACGAGTTCGCCGGGCTGCGGACCGCCGTGGAAAACGGCACCGGCCTGGCGGGCTGGCACGGCGGGATCGCCGATTCCTACCGGAACACCTCGGACTACCTGCACCTGATCGGCGGCCAGTTCGCCTGCCACCCCGGCAAGCATCCGGACGAGTGCGTTGGGGAGCAGTCCGACAACTATGTGCCCTACACGGTGAACATGCTGCCGGCGGCCGCGGAACACCCCATCACCAAGGGCATCCCGGACTTCGACCTGGTCACCGAGCAGTACTGGGTTCTCTCGGATGACTACATCGACGTCCTGGCCACCACCACCCAGAAGGTCCGGGAGTGGGACCCGTGGAACCGCGAAGTCATCTCACCGGCCATCTGGACGCGCCAGTGGGGCAAGGGCCGCATCTTCGTCGCAACTCCAGGCCACCGTGTCGAAATCCTCCAGGACCAGAACGTCCGCACCATCATCGAAAGGGGCCTGCTGTGGGCAAGCCGTTGAAAGTAGGAATCATTGGCTGCGGAGCCATCATCGCGCAGTATCTGGCCAGTTTCCGGAGACTCGGGGACATCCAGCTGGTGGCGGTGGCGGACCTCGACCCCGCACGCGCCCAGGCCGTCGCGGAGCAGTACGAGGGCGTCCGGGCCGTTTCCGTTGAGTCGCTCCTCGCGGCGGACGACGTCGAACTCGTCCTGAACCTGACCATCCCGGCGGCGCACGCCGAGGTGGCACTGAAGGCCATCGGCGCAGGCAAAAGCGTGTACGGCGAGAAACCCCTCGCCGCCACAACCGGCCAGGCACGCAAGGTGCTGGACGCAGCGCGCGAGGCGGGCGTCGTCGTCGGCTGCGCTCCTGACACGGTACTTGGCACCGGCATCCAGACCGCCCGCAAGGCGATCGATGACGGCCTCATCGGCGCACCCATCTCCGCGAGCGCCACAATGGTTACCCCGGGCCACGAGCGCTGGCACCCCAACCCGGACTTCTACTATCAGCCCGGCGGCGGACCCCTCCTGGACATGGGGCCCTACTACGTGACCGCCCTGGTCACCCTGCTGGGCCCCGTCGTCTCGGTCATCGGCGCCGCAAGCCACACCCGCGATGAGCGGACCATCGGCTCCGGGCCGCGCCAGGGCGAAAAGGTCCCCGTTAATATCGATTCCCACGTGACCGGCGTCCTGGTCCACGCGTCCGGCGCACTCTCCACCCTTGTGATGAGCTTCGATGCCGTGAAGTCCAAGTCGCCGAACATCGAGATCCACGGCGAGCGCGGATCCCTGGTGGTGCCGGATCCGAACCACTTTGACGGCGACGTCCAGCTGTTCGCCCTCGGCGCTGACGCCTGGGAAACCCTTCCCGTCTCCGCCGGATACGTTGACGCCGGACGCGGTTTCGGCATCGCCGACCTGGTCTCCACGCCGCAGGGCACCGAGCCCCGGGCCGGCGGAACCCTGGCCTACCACGTCCTGGAAGTGATGGAGTCGGTCCTCGAATCAGCCCACACCGGCTCGACAGTCCGCATTACCAGCACGGTTGGACGGCCGCAGAGCGTGGAACTGACTGTGCTGGCCGACGATGTGGATGCGCTCCAGCCCCAGGAAGCTTCCTAGGGCATGGCCTATACAGCCGACACCTGGCCCATCGCCGCGGCCATGCTGCCGTTCCCGGGCACGGACGCCCAGGGAATGCACATCAACGACGCCGATCCCTCGGCCTGGGCGGAAGCGTTCACCGAGGTCAAGGACGCCGGGTTCGCCAACGCAGACCTGACGGACAGCTGGGTCCGTCCCGGTGACCTCAGCCGGGACCGCCTCGCGGAGTTCAGGCAGGCGGCGGAGAACGGCGGCATCGGCATCCCGGCCATCTCCGCCATCCGCCGCAGCGTCATTGACGAAGCCAACTGGGAAGCCAACCTGGCGTACAGCCACCGCACCATTGACGCGGCGGCCGAGCTGGGCTGCGAGGTTGTCTCCGTCGGACTCCACCAGGCCATCAGGCCGGAGCAGCAGAAACAGCTGTGGTTCTGGACGGTGGACGGCCACAAGGACCCGGTGGGAGACAAGGAAACCTGGACCAGCGCCGTGGTCCGCCTCCGGGAACTGGGCCGGCACGCGGCCGAGGTGGGAGTCCTGCTCTCGCTTGAGATGTACGAGGATACGTACCTGGGTACGGCGGATTCATCGGTGCGCCTTGTCCAGGACATTGGCCTCCCGAACGTGGGCCTGAACCCGGATCTCGGCAACCTGATCCGCCTTCACCGGCCGGTGGAGGACTGGCGGGAGCTGGTGGCCAAGACCCTTCCCTACTCCAACTACTGGCACATGAAGAACTACTTCCGGGACGAGGACGTGGCGCGGGACATGTACGTCACCATGCCGGCTCCCATGGAAAGCGGCCTGATCAATTACCGCGAGGCCTTCAAGCTGGCCTTGTCCGTGGGGTTCCAGGGCATCCTCTGCACCGAGCATTACGGCGGGGATGGCCTGAGCGTGGCGGCCAGCAACCAGGACTACCTGCGGCGCCATGTCCTTCCAAAGAAGGACGGCTATGTGCTCGGTAAGAGCCAGGTGGTCCAGGGCCGGCAACAGCCGGCGGCGGAACCCGCCCGCGTGTAACCGGTGCAGGTCTTCACGGCTTCATACCAAGGATTCAACGAGGAAACCATGACCCTGATCTTCGACAACCCTGCCGACTTTGAGCAGGAGGCGCTGGACGGTTTTGTCGCCGCCAACCGGGGCTACGTGGCCCGCGTGGACGGCGGCGTGGTCCGCTCCACCGATGTTCCTGCCGGCCAGGTGGCCGTGGTGGCGGGCGGCGGTTCCGGCCACTACCCCGCCTTCGCCGGTCTGGTAGGCCCCGGCCTGGCTACGGGTGCCGTATGCGGCAACATCTTCACGTCGCCCTCTGCCGGGCAGGCCTACCGCGTAGCCAAGGCGGCGGACGCCGGCGGTGGAGTGCTGTTCAGCTACGGCAATTACGCCGGTGACGTGATCCATTTCGGCGAGGCTCAGCAGCGGCTGAACGCCGAGGGCATCGAGACCCGCACGGTGCTGGTCACGGACGACATCGCCAGCGCTCCCCTGGAGCAGCTCGACAAGCGCCGCGGCATTGCCGGTGACCTGACGGTCTTCAAGGTCGCAGGTGCCGCGGCCGAAGCGGGACTGGACCTTGACGCCGTCGAACGGCTTGCTGTCCGCGCCAACTATCG
Source organism: Arthrobacter sp. RT-1 (assembly GCF_003367205.1). NCBI lineage: Bacteria > Bacillati > Actinomycetota > Actinomycetes > Micrococcales > Micrococcaceae > Arthrobacter > Arthrobacter sp. RT-1. The sequence continues at coordinate 96,166 of NZ_QRGQ01000010.1, read as the reverse complement.
CACCCGCTCCCTCGGCGTGGCCTTCGACGGCTGTACGCTGCCGGGCGCTGCGGAACCGCTCTTCCACGTACCTGCGGGCAAGATGGCTCTGGGCCTGGGCATCCACGGCGAACCGGGGATCTCCGAGCATCCAATGCCCACGGCCTCCGAGCTGGCCGAACATCTCGTCTCCCGGCTGCTTTCAGACAAACCCGATGACGCCGGGAACCGCGTGGTGGCCATCCTCAACGGTCTGGGCCGGGTGAAGTACGAGGAACTGTTTGTACTGTTCGGCAAGATTGAGAAGCTGCTTACCGCCGCTGGCCTGACCGTCGTGGAGCCCGAATGCGGTGAACTGGTCACCAGTTTGGACATGTCCGGCCTGTCCCTGACCCTGCTGTGGCTTGACGGGGAACTGGAGCACTATTGGGCCGCCCCCGCTGACACTCCGGGGTTCCGCAAGGGCAGCATGGCAGCGCGGGCACGCCGAGTGATGGCCGCACCGGAAGAGGCCGTGGCCGCCGACCTTGAAGAGACGACGGCGGCAGCGGCCGGGCTGGGCCGGCTGGCAGCCGCCGTGCTGGCCCAGGCGCGGGACGCCGTCGTCGAACATGTTGAGGAACTGGGCAGGCTGGACGCCATTGCCGGCGACGGCGACCATGGAATCGGCATGCGGCGGGGCGCGGTAGCGGCGGCAACTGCCGCGCGGGACGCCGCGGCAGCCGGAGCTTCCGTGCAGCGTGTCCTCACGGCGGCAGGGGAAGCATGGAGCGAACGCGCGGGAGGAACGTCCGGGGCGCTGTGGGGATCCGCGGTGGCGGCTGCCGGCAGGACTCTCGGCACCAAGGACTCGTACCGCGGCGAGGACGCGGCGGCCGCCGTGGCAGCATTCGCGGACGCCGTCACAACCTTGGGCAAGGCGGAACCGGGCGATAAGACCATGGTGGACGCGCTGCTTCCCTTCCGGGACGCCTTCCGGGCCGCGCTCGACGACGGGGCACCAGTGACCGGTGCGCTGGCCTCCGCGGTCACCGCCGCCCGGCAGGCAGCCGACGCCACCGCATCCCTGCGCCCGCTGAAGGGAAGGGCCCGGCCGCTGGCCGAGAAGAGCCTGGGGCACCCGGACCCCGGCGCGGTTTCCTTTGCCCTGATCGCGACACGGATTTCTGATTACCTCGACTTTTCGCAGCCCCTGCCCGATTCCCGGATGGCCGCTTCCGTGGCCGGAAATGGAGCCCAGGAATGAGTGCGGGGGGCGCTGCAGGCTGGCGCATCGTTATCGGCAACGATGAGGCCGGCGTCGAATACAAGGAGGCGCTGAAGGCGCTGCTTTCAGCCGACAGCCGTGTTGCGTCCGTCGTGGATGTGGGGGTCGGTGCCGGTGACACGACCGCCTACCCGCATGTCGCCGTCGACGCCGCGCGCAAAGTGGCGCAGGGCGAGGCGGACCGTGCGCTGCTGATTTGCGGTACCGGGCTGGGCGTGGCCATCGCGGCGAATAAGGTGCCGGGGATCCGCGCCGTCACCGCCCACGACGGTTACTCCGTTGAACGGTCCGTGCTCAGTAACAACGCCCAGGTCCTCACCATTGGCCAGCGCGTCATCGGCCTGGAACTGGCCAAGAAGCTGGTGGGCGAATGGCTCGGCTACCGCTTCGACGAAAATTCAGCCTCCGCCGCGAAGGTAGAGGCCATCTGCTCCTACGAGCCCGAATCCACGAAGGCAGTCTGATCATGACCGAAACAGCAACCATCCCAGCATCTGCGGGCGCCCGGAAAATCGCCATCGTCGGCTCGGGCTACATGGGCGGCGGGATCGCACAGGTCCTGGCGCTGGGAGGGGCGCGTGTGGCCCTCTCCGACGTGTCCGCAGAGGTGGCCCAAAGCAATTACGACCGCCTCCTGGTGGAGTCTGACCAGTTCGTGGCCGACGGGCTGTTCCCGGCAGGCTCCACCGAAATCCTGAAGCAGAATCTCTGGGCCGCAAAGGACATCGAGGAGGCCGTGGCCGACGCCGACTTCATTGAGGAAGCCGTCCCCGAGGTTATGGAGATCAAGCACCAGACGCTTTCGCGGATCAGTGCCGCTGCCCGGGCGGATGCCATCATCGGCTCCAACACTTCCACCATCTCCATAGCTGAGTTGTCCCGAGCGGTTAGCAATCCGGAGCGGTTCCTGGGCGTGCACTTCTCGAACCCGTCCCCGTTCATTCCGGGAGTCGAGATCATTCCGCACGCTGGCACGTCTGCCTCCACCGTGGGGGCGGTCCGCGATCTGGTCCACGCCGCCGGCAAGCAGACCGCCGTGGTCAAGGACGTCACCGGTTTTGTGCTGAACCGCCTCCAGTACGCGCTGTTCCACGAGGCGGCGCAGCTGGTGGAGCAGGGCATCGCGACGGCGGACGACGTGGACACCCTGGTCCGCACCACCTTCGGTTTCCGGCTGCCGTTCTTCGGTCCGTTCGCCATCGCCGACATGGCCGGGCTGGACGTCTACAACTTCTGCTACCAGTCGCTGCAGAAGGATTTCCCGGAGCGGTTCGCCACACCTGCGATTCTGTCCGATCTGGTGGAGGCCGGGAAGCTCGGCACCAAGACCGGCGCCGGGTTCCTCAACGTCCCGGCCGATCGGATCCCCGAGCTGATCGCCTACCGCAACAAGGCCTACGTGGCCATGCAGAAACTGCTGGATGAGCTGGGCCCGGCTCCGCTGGGCTGAGACGGGCGGCTTCCGCTGGAAGCTGAGGCTACTCGCCGTAGATCAGAGATAGACCCAAGTGTGGAACATCCAAAGCTATCCGATGCTGGCCTGGAGCTTCGGGCTTGATCCGCTCGCCAACCAAGTATCTGCCTGAGTTGCCAAGAACGACGCGGTTGCTGGCGTTTATGAGGGCGGCGTCGCTTGGGACGGCAAGCAGATTTGGCATGATGAGGGGCTCCAGATCCTTAATCCGAATGTCACAGCCCGCTACCCCCATAAAGCTTCCATGGACGGAAAACGGGGCCGTGAATGAGAGGATGTACTCCTCGAAGCCGAGAAAGTCCACATACGGGCCGGATAGAGCCTGCTCACGTGTGGAAGCGGCAGTCGAGAAGAACGGCAGCTTCTCGTAGTCGTAATACCGGGTACTGCCGGGGGTCCGATCAGCATCAACTCTCTCCATGCCGCCGGAGTTGGTGCGGACCCACCATTCGAAAGATCGGCCGCCCTCTTCAACGGATGCTGCGGAGAGAAATATCCAAGCGCCGACAGCATAGGGTTTCTTCGCCAGGAACTCCCGCGCGACTTCGTCCAGTCCTGCCAGTGCAGTCTTACTGATCCTGGACTTGCCGACGGGATTTTTCTCCTCCAGGAGCGAGGTAACGTTCCTCGCAAGTTCCTTGGTCTCGGCGGAAACGCCGCTTATCCATGCAGTGAGGGCATCAGCAGCATGTACGACTTCACTGTCAGTGTTCATTGGCCATCCTGGATTGATGCGGCATAAAACGAGATGAGTTCACATTCAACAGGCGCCGCTTCCGGGTCGACTGCTGTATATGAGCCAGCTCAATTGGCCTGGACTCTCCTACTTTTACAGAGCTCTGTGACGTCGTAGGCCGTCTACGCCTGGCGTCGCGAGTGTCCATTGGAACCAGGACCTCCCAGTTGCGAGGATGGGAGGTCCTGGTGGTGTGGTACATCCTTCCGAGGCAGGAAGGGGACAGTTAGCCGGCGTAGGGGTTGGCGATGCCGATGTATTGGGTGGTGGTGTATTCGGCGATGCCTTCGGTGCCGCCTTCGCGGCCGAGGCCGGATTGTTTGACGCCGCCGAAGGGTGCTGCGGCGTTGGAGATGACGCCGGCGTTGAAGCCGACCATGCCGAACTCGATCTGCTCGGCGACGCGCAGGAGCTTGTTGAAGTCGCGGCTGTAGAGGTAGGAGGCGAGGCCGTACTCGGAGGCGTTGGCCAGCCGGATGGCGTCCTCTTCGGTGGTGAAGGTGGTGACGGGGGCGACGGGGCCGAAGATTTCCTGGCCCAGAATAGCCGCACCGTTGGGCACATCGGCGAGGACGGTGGGCTGGTAGAAGTAGCCGGGTCCGTCCACGGGTGCCCCGCCGGTGACGGCTACTGCTCCGGCGTCGACGGCGGCAGCGACCAGGGCGTGGACGTCGTCGCGGGCTCCGGCGTCGATCAGCGGACCCACCTGGGTGGCGGGGTCGGTGCCGCGCCCGGTTGTGAGGGCGCTCATCGCGGCGGCGAACTTGCGGGTGAATTCCTGGGCGACGGATTCGTGCACGAGGAACCGGTTCGCTGCGGTGCAGGCTTCGCCCATGTTCCGCATCTTGGCAGCCATCGCCCCTTCGACGGCGGCGTCCAGGTCGGCGTCTTCGAAGACGATGAAGGGGGCGTTCCCGCCGAGCTCCATCGAAGTCCGCAGCACGTTCTGCGCGGCGTCTGCCATGAGGCGCTTGCCGACCGGGGTGGAGCCGGTGAAGGAGACCTTCCGGAGGCGGGAGTCCTTCAGCAGCGGCCCGGAGATCCCGGATGCTGATGAGGAGGAGACGACGTTCAGGACCCCGGGCGGGAGGCCGGCGTCGAGCATGGTCTGCGCGAAGTACTGGGCCGTGAGCGGGGTGAGTTTGGCGGGCTTGAGGACCATGGTGCACCCGGCAGCCACGGCGGGTGCGACTTTGCGGGTGGCCATCGCCAGGGGGAAGTTCCAAGGGGTGATGAGCAGGCAGGGGCCGACGGGTTTGTGCTGGACGAGGATCTTGTTCTTGCCCTCCGGGGTGGTGAGGTAGCGGCCGTAGTCGCGGACCGTTTCCTCGCTGAACCAGCGCAGGAAATCGGCGCCGTAGGTGACCTCGCCGCGGGCCTCGGCCAGGGGCTTGCCCATCTCCAGGGTCATCAGCAGCGCAAAGTCCCCGGCACGCTCGGTGACCAGGTCGAAGGCGCGCCGGAGGATCTCCGCCCGCACCCGCGGCGCGGTCCGCGCCCACGACGCCTGGGCGGCGTCGGCTGCATCCAACGCCGCAATCGCGTCATCGCTGGTGGCGGAGGCGAGGGTGGCGAGCACCTCCCCGGTCGCGGGATCGTGCACGTCAAACGTGCCGCCGTCGGATGCGTCGCGCCACTGCCCGTTGATGAGCAGGCCGGTGGGTACGGATGCGAGCAGGGATGTTTCGCGGTCGATGGTTGAAGTCGTGGTATCAGCCATTACGGCTCCTTAGGATGCGTGGCCCAGTGCCTCAGGACTCGCCGCGCTGTGTTCGCGGCGGGTCTGGGACGGGGCTGGTGGGAAGTGGGAGAGGGACCATTCGTGGACTTTCTGGACGTCCTGGTGCAGTTGCTCAGTGAGTGCCTGCACGCTGTCGAAGGTGCGCTGTGGCCGGATCTTCGTGGCGAGTTCAACACGGATTCTGCGTCCGTAGAGGTCCTCGTCGACGTTGAGGAGATGGGCTTCGAGCAGGCGCTGGCCGGATTCGGCATAGAACGTCCGGCGGCGGCCGATGGATACCGCTGCCGGAACCCATCTGTCCGGTTCGATTCGCACGATCGCTCCCCAGACTCCGTCCTCTATTGACTCGTTGTCGAATGGGATGTTGGCGGTGGGGAAACCCAGGAGTCTGCCTCGCTGGTCGCCGTGTTCGACGGTGGCTTCGATGACTGTCACTGTTGGGTCCTCGTCGGGGTGTGCGGTGCTGCCTGGATGACGGCGTCCAGCCAGGGAACCCGGTTGTAGAACCGGCTGATCTTGGAGGGGAGTGTCCACCGGAAAGCGTCATGTTCGTCGTTGATGGTCAGTCTGCGGCGTGTGCTTGTCGCGGTGAAGGTGTGCACCAGCCAGGGGTTCCCCTCATGGTCGGGAATCAGGAGCTGTTCTCCGGGCTGGAAATGGGCGAGGTCCTCTCGCGTGAGTCCTGCTTCTTCCTCGAGCTCGGTCAGGGCCTGCTGTTCCGGGGACACGTTCGGCTCGAGGTACCCGGTGATGCAGTGCCAGAGGCCGCGTTCGTGTCCAACGGACTGGCTGCGCTTGAAAAGGGCGATCCGCCCGCGCCACTGCACGACCGTGGCGACGACCTCGCGGGGCAGACCGGCCGTGGGGTTGGGGTCTTCACGGACCGGCGTTTGCAGTGTCAGGGTGCTCATGTGGTGCTCCGGGTGTTCACGGGCGGGAGTAGTCGTTCCGCACCGTACGGGTGAGGAACTGCTCGCTGGTCATTACTTCACACATCGGTGCGAGGAGCTGCAGGAGCGCCAGCGTCTGTTGCTGGGCTTGATCGCTGACGGCGGCGCAGGCATCGGAGATGATGGTGACGAAACGTCCGGCGTCAACGGCGCCAAGCGCGGTGGACAGGACACAGCAGTCGGTGGCTACCCCGGTCAGGACCATTTCGGCCCCTCTCGGGACAAGGGCCGCCAGCTGTGGTCCCCATTTGGAGAATGTCGGGGCGTCGAGCACCGTTGCCCTGCCTGGGACATCCATCGTGATGTCCCAGGCAGTGGAATCGGCTGGATAGCGCATCTCGTCCCAGCGCTGATAGTAAGCCGTCCACGCGCCGTGCTCAGCCTCGTCACGGACGAAGCGGGTAAACACGGTGCTGCCTTCGAGTTCTTGCTGGAGACGTTCGATGACGGGGACGATCTCGGCGTAGCGGGGAACCTGCCATTGCCCCTCGTCCTGGAAGACTCGTTGCATGTCGATCACGACGAGCGTGGCGGCACCCGGCCGAGGGGCGCCGGTCACAGGGTCTGTCCGGCGGGGGTGCGGTCCAGTATCTCGTGGCCGGAGAGTCGCTGGCGCCGGTGGGTGGCGAAGTAGACCGCGACCGCGACGGCCGCTCCGACGTAATAGGAGACGTCACCGATCTCGGGGAAGGCTGCCGCGATGGGACCGGTGTAGATGGAGGACATCCAGAACGGAGACGAGAGCACAACGCCGGCGGCCCAGGCCACGAAGCCCCATTCGAATTTCCGGGACTTGTCAAAGAGTTCGCGCAGGCCGCGCTCAGTACGGCGGCCGCCGAACAGGTAGTCACAGACCAGGACGGCGACATAGGGCGCGATCCAGTAGGCGGTCAGGTTCAGGAAGGCAGTGAAGCCTTCGTTGAACCCTGTCTGTCCCCATTGCGCCACAAGGTAGGAAGCGATGCAGATGAAGATGACCGCTGTATGGCGCTTGACCGGCACACCCATCGTTTGGATCGAGATCGCACCCCCATAGACGTTGAGGAAGTTCTGGGTGAAGGAGGACAATGCAACCACCCCGAGGCCGACGGCGGCCCAGGGACCCATGAGTTCCTTCAGGGCACCGATGCTGTCCGATGCCGTCGTCGTGGTTCCCAAAAGGGTGCCGAGAATACCCATCCAGACAAGTGTGATGAAGTTGCCGAGCATGGTTGCCCAGCCGGCACCGCGGCGGTTGCCCGGAGTGTTGGGGAGGTACCGGGAGTAGTCGGAGGCGAAGGGCATCCACGCGACGATGAACGAGAAGAACCAGCCAAAGAAGATGATCCAGCCACCAACCCCGTCAAAGCCCTCCGCTGCCGGATTAAAGTCGCTCTCAATGCGTCCGTTGGCCGCGGCGACGATGGTGATGAAGATGAAACCGATGACCAGGACAAAGGAAAGAATCCGCTGCAGGAAGTGGATCAGGTTGTAACCAATGACGGCCACAGCCAGCTGGATGCCCATGAGGATCAGCGATGAAAGCCAGAAAGGGATGTCAGTGAGCAGGGCGATAGCTTGGCCGCCGAGGATGACCGTGACGGCTGCCCATCCGATTCCGGCGAAGACGTTTACGTATGCCACCGGGAACAGGTTGCCAATGAATCCAAGCGGGCCACGGCCCTGCATCTGCTGCGGGACTCCAAGGCGGACTCCCATCTGGGACAGGTACCCCATCACCGCCGACGAGGTCACTCCGGCGAGGATGATGGCCAGGGCCGCGGCCCAGAAGGGGAGTCCAAAGTAGGTGGCGCTGAAGCCCAGGACCACGATGGGGAAGTTCATTCCTGCGGCGAACCAGAGGAAGAACTGGGAGCCTGGTTTTCCGTGGCGTTCAACGTCGGGGATGTGTTCGATGCCGTAGGGCTCGATTTTGGTGAGGCTGTTGCGGTATCCGCGGTCTTCCGCGATGCTGTCTTCGCCAGCGCGAAGGGTGTCAGGGCTCATCTTTGTGTCCTAATGTGGGAAGCGCACCTTTGGTGCGCTGCTTGCGAGCAGGGAGTGTCGGTGCGGCTGGTGCCTGTCGGAGGGTGGTCAGCCGCGCCGGCCTTTTAGAGTTCGGCGAGTTCAGCGCCGTCGAAGAACCGTCCCGCCTTGTAGACCATAGGTGTTGTGTTGCTGGTTTCAGCGTGGCGGACCCGGCAGATGAAGACTGTGTGGGTCTTCGCCTGGAACCGTTCCTGGATTTCTGCTTCCAGGGAAGCTGCCGAGCCGTCCAGCAGGGGACTTCCGTTGGGGCCTTCGTGCCAGTTCAGTTCGGCGAACTTGTTGGGTGCCTTGGAGGCGAAAACCTTGACGGTGTCCAACTGTTCGGTGCCAAGGATGTTGATGCCAAGGTGGCTGGAGGAGAAGAGAGCCGAGTAGGTGCTTGAGGTCTTCTGGACACAGACGAGCACCAGGGGCGGCTCGAGGGAAACCGAGCAGTACGAGTTGGCTGCCAGTCCCTTCGGGGTGTCGCCTTCCTTGGTGGTCACGACTGTGACGCCGGTGATGAACTGGCGGTTGAAGGACTTCATCAGGTCCGGGTCCAGTTCCAGGAAGTCCTCCCCCTCAGAGGCTGGTGTTGCGATGCCCCGCAGGGGCCTGATGCCGAGGCCGGCAAGCAATTCGCTGCCGTCCCAGGTCACAGACTCCGTAAGGATCTTTCCGTTTTCAAGGATGAGGATGTTCGAACCGCGGGTCTGCACGGTCAGTCCCGTTGCGGGAACCCCGAGGTATTCATTGGTGTGGGAGCCGGTGGACGTCCAGAAGACGGCGACCGTGCCGTCTCCTTCGACGACGTCATCGACCGTGGTGCGCAGGTCGGGAAAGGCTTCCCGAACGCCTGCGATCTCCGACTTGAGGCCAGCAAGATCAACGGTAGCGCCCGTCGCCTTGCTGGTGCGGGTGTAACCCGGCGCTACCAAGCCGTCAAGGGCATCAAGGTCGCCCTTGTCCCAGGCTGCCAGCCACGCCGATGTGATGAGCGGTTCCAAGGTCTGTTGCATACCAAGAACGGTAATCCAGCTCACAAGCAAAGGTCAAGCGGGATAGAGAAAGTCCGCGAATTCCTCGAAATACTTGGTTTTTCGCCTTTGTGACATCACCCAAGTGACCTGTCTGATGCATACAACAGGGGCTCTAATGCATGCAAGATGACCTCAGCTCTCGTCCAGATCCGCCCGAAGGTGGACACCTGGGTCTCCTTTGAAGAAAACAATTTCGCTCGCAGAGGGCATGGCGGCAGCGCCCACGCGCTGTAGGCGGTGCTCCTGGGGATCTGGAAGTTAAAGGGGTGTCGGCGGGAGAGGTGCTCCCGCCGACACCGGTTTGTCAGTCGTGCTAAGCCTCACGCTTGAGGATGCGGCTGAGGTCCCGCTGGGTCAGGGCGCGGGTCCCCTCGAACTGGGGGTCTTTCCTGAGTTCCACCACCAGGCCGTAACCGAGGAGGGCGACGATCACGGTGAACGGGAGTGCCGACAGCATGGCTGCCTGCTGGAGCGCCCCCAGGCCTCCGACGATGAGGAGCACCACGGCGCACAGGCCGGTGAGCAGGCCCCAGGTTGTCAGAACCGGCTTGGTGGGCTTGAGTGTTCCGCGGGAGGACATCATGCTGAGCACGAAGGTGTTCGCGTCGGCGCCGGAGACGAAGTACATCACCACCAGGAAGATCGCCACCACGGAGGTGATGCCGGATAGCGGGAGCTCAGCGAGGGTGGCGAAGAACGCCGAGTTGACGTCCTCCAGCGCCGCGGCACCGATCTGGCCGCCGTTATCCATGTCGAACTTGATTGCCGAGCCGCCGAAGATGGTGAACCAGGCGAAGAACACGACGCTCGGAACGATCATGACGCCCGCGATGAACTGCCGCACAGTGCGTCCCCTGGAGATCTTGGCGAGGAAGACCCCCACGAAGGCGCCCCAGCTCAGCCACCAGGCCATCATGAAGTAGGTCCACCACTGCATCCACTGGACGTCGTCGGGCGTGCTTGGCGTCAGCAGGCTCACCGCGAAGAATTCGGAGAAGTACTGACCGAGGGAGCGGAAGAACAGGTTTGAGATGAAGTTGGTGGGTCCGGTGAACAGGACGAAGAGGGCCAGGCCGGCAGAGAGGACCATGGTGCCCTGGCTCAGGTACTTGATGCCGCGGTGGACGCCGGAGAGCGCGGAGAGCGTGAAGATCACCGTGATGACGGCGATGATCAGGATCTGGCCCACAAGGCTGGAGGGAATGCCGAACACCCGGTCCACCCCCTCGCCGATCTGTGAGGCGCCGAGCCCAAGGGACGTGGTTGTTCCGAAGAGGGTGGCGATGATGGCGAAGATGTCGATCATCTTGCCGAACCAGCCGTCCACCAGTTTGCCGAAGACCGGCCGCAGCATCGGCGAGACCAGCCCGGCGTTGTTGCGGCGGTGTGTGGAGTAGGCGATGGCGAGGCCGAAGACCCCGAACACGGCCCAGGCGTGCGGACCCCAGTCGAAGTAGGAGAACTGCATGGCCCGGACGGCGGCTTCCATGGTGCCGGTCTCGGCGAGGCCGTGGGGCGGGGAAGCGAAGTGCGAGATGGGCTCGGCGACGCCGTAGCTGATGAGGCCGATGCCCATGACCGCGGAGAGGATCATCGCAAGCCAGGACCAGGTGCTGAAGTCGGGTTTTGCGTCGTCGGCGCCGAGGCGGATGGTTCCGAACCTGCTGATGCCGATGTAGATGAGCAGACCGATGCAGCCCAGGGTTACGACGAGGTAGCTCCAGCCGACGCTTTCAGCGACCCAGTTCATTGCTGCGGTCATGACGGCGCTCAGGTTTTCGGGGGCCAATGATGCCCAGGCGGTGAACGCGCCGATAAGTCCTACGGATGTCCAGAAGACTGCCCCGGGCCGGTGGCGGAGGCGGTCGGCTTTGGCCATCGGGGTTTCGGTTGCCTGCTCAGGGGCAGCTGGGGAGTGCGGTGCCTTGCTGTTGTCGCCCATGCCGGGGGATGTTTCATCCATCAGATCCTCGGCAGTTTTGATGTGGGTCATGGGTGCTCCAGGTTGCAGTGGGCTGCATAGGTGTGGGTTGGGGAGGCCTCCGGGTGGAGGAGGTAGGCGCCCGGACATGTCCGTGGGGGCCGGCAGGTCCGGGCAGCCGATTGATGGTGCGCTCAGAGTTCTTCGAGGCGTGCGCCGTCAAAGAAGTGGCCTGCCTTGTAGATCATGGGGTCTACGTCTGCGACTTCAGCGTGCCGTACCCGGCCGACGAAGATGGTGTGGGTCTTTGCCTGGAAGCGTTCCTTGATCTCGGCCTCGAGCGAGGCGGCCGAGCCGTCGATCAGCGGCACACCGTGGGGGCCTGCGTGCCATTCCAGGTTGGCGAACTTATCGGGAGCCTTGGAAGCGAACGTTCGAACGGTGTCGTGCTGATTGTTGCTGAGGATATTGATCCCGAAGTGTTCCGACTGGAACAGTGCCGGGTAGGTAGACGACGTCTTCTGGACACACACCAGGACGAGCGGCGGGTCCAGCGAAATTGAAGCGTAGGAATTGGCCGCCAGGCCCCGGGGTTTGCCGTCTTCGTCGACGGTGGTCACAACCGTGACACCGGTAATGAACTGCCGATTGAAGCCCTTCATGACGTCCGCCGGAAGGTTGCCGGTCAATTCATCCACCAGCACATCCGGTGTTTCGTCCTCGAATGCCGAGTGGAGGGAGGGAACGCCCAGGTCGGCAAGGAGTTCGGCGGCGTCCCAGGTAACCCGCTCGTAAGCAATGCGGCCATCGCGCAGCGTGAGGGCGTTCGATCCACGGGTCTCCACCACGCGTCCTGTGGGCGGAACTCCACCCAATGGGTGCGTGAAGGTGCCGGTGGTTGTCCAGAAAATGGCTACATCGTCGCCGTCCGCGATGACCTTGTCGATGCGGGTGGTGAGGTCAGGGAATGCCGCCCTGACTTCGAGGATTTCCTGCTGAAGTTCCTTCAGGCCGGTGATCTTTTTCGTGCCGGCGCTCTCACGCTGGTAGTCGGCGGTGACGATTGCGTCGAAAGCACTGACGTCACCCTCGTCCCAGGCTGCGGTCCAAGCTGCGGTCAAGGTGTGGTTGATTGTCTGTTGCATGCCACAACGGTAAATCTAAGTGTGATCTAGGTCAATACTTTTCATAGAAAACCCCGAGCTGCAAGGAATCAGGCGGCGGTCTTGACGCCGGTCTTGTATGCAACGTAGGTTGGATGCATGCAAGAGACGCTTCAGGCAAAAACACAAGAGCAGGCGAATGGGAACCAGGGAAGCCTCCTGGATAAGCTGCGCAAGCTCGTTCTCAGCGGCGAGTACCCTCCAGGTGCTCCCCTTCCTGAGCTGTTCCTGGCCGAAGAGTTCGACGTGAGCAGGACACCGGTGCGGGAAGCGCTCAAGCAGCTGGAGAATGAGGGCCTGGTTGAAATACGTCCAAAGGTTGGAACCTTCGTCCGGATACCCACCCGGCGCGAGATTGTCGAACTGTTTCAGCTGAAGGAAAGCCTTGAGGGCCTGGCAGCCAGCCTGCTCGCCCGGCGCGGTCCCGTGCCGGAGCTGGACCGTCTCCAACGCAACATTGAGGCGTCAGAGGGCGCCGAGCGCCGGGGGGACAGCGCCAAGTATGCCGAACTGGTCCATGAGTTCCACTGGACCATCGTGAACGGCTCCGATAACTCAAAGCTCCGCGAGCACTACGGACGCCTCATGAACCAGCTTGCCTACCACCGGATTGTTCTGGAAACAGTTGAGCGTCCGGCCCGGATGCGGGCCTCCATCCGTGAGCATCAGTCGGTTCTCGAAGCGATCCTGGAAAAGGATCCCACCGGTGCCGAACTTGCGATGCGCGGCCACGTCAATGCCTCAAGCCTCGCTGCAGCCCGTATCGAGGCCCCCGAAGCATCCGACGTGGCCGGCAACTGACAATTTTGCTGGATCCATCCCTCGTGAAAGGGGTGGCCAGCGTGGCATTGCCGCCATACCAGCGAACCGCCTGCCTTTGCGGCGGAGAAACCGAAAGGACGTGCACTGTGTGCTCCCTGACTTCCCTTTCCTTCCCGTGGAAGGACCTGAACCATGTCTGATACAGCCCTGACTTCCCGTTCCGCTGACGGAACCGATGATCACCAGGCGCCCCTCATGGAAGAGCTTGCCCGGCAAGTTGGTGTCCGGAAGGTCACCGTGCTCACGGAAGAGCTCCTGCGCGACGGCCAGGGTTCCCTGCCCAGCAGTGTGACCAGGGCCGCCGCAGCCGCCATTGTCCGCAATCCCTGGGCCGGCTCCCCCGTCTCGAAGGATCTCGCCCCCGAGACCGAACGGATCGCTCCGGTACTCGCCAAGGTCCTCACCGACCGCCTCACCGCAGCACTGGGCGGGGCCGGCGAAATCGAGGCGTTCGGCAAGTCGGCCGTAGTGGGGCTGAACGGTGAGGTTGAGCACGCCGCGGCGCTGATCCACACCCCGTTCTTCGGCAACCTCGTCCGCGAGTTCCTCGAAGGCACGTCCATCCTGTCCTTCTCGGATGACCGTGCAGAACCGGGAACCTCCATTGCCGTGCCCATGTGGCACAAAGAGGCCGCCTCCACCCGCAGCCACTACCAAACCCTGACGCTAAGCCTTAGCGATGCGCCCCACCCGGATGAAATCGTCGTGATCGCCGCCGCTTCCACAGGCTCGCGACCGCATCCCCGCATTGGCGACCGAACAACTGACCGCCCCGTTACCGCTGAAATACTGGAGGGAATCCTGCCGTGAATATCCGCAAGATCGTAACTTTGTCCGAAGAAATCCTGACCGAGGGCGGCCGTCCCGTCACGCCCGGAGCCCGTGTCGCCGTCGCCGTCGCCGTCGTGGAAAACCCCTGGGCAGGCCAGGGCTTCGTCGAGGACCTCAGCCAGGGCATCGATGCAACAGCCTCCGACCTTGGCGCACTCCTTACTCCCAAGGTCATCGAGGCGCTTGGCGCCCCGGTGGAGGCCTACGGCAAAGCAGCCATTGTGGGCATCGAAGGGGAGGTGGAGCACGGCTCGGCACTGATCCACACACTTAAGTTCGGTGACCACTACCGCAAGGCCGCTTCCGCAACCACCCTGCTGCCCGCCGTCGAGAAACGCGCGCCGGCCGGCACCGTGTTCGACATCCCGATGAAGCACATCACGGATGCGACCATCCGCTCCCACCACCAGACCGTGGAGGTCAGGATCGCAGATGCTCCCCACCCCGGTGAGATCCTCATTGCCCTCGCGGCCTCCGCACAGGGCCGGCCGCAGGAGCGCCTGGCGCCCCTCTCCACAGAGCAATGACACACACGCAGGAAACTCCCGTTGCCCTCCTTCACGGGGTGGGCCTTGATGCGGCCATGTGGGCGCCCGTCCAGGAAGCGCTCGGGCGTGAGTCGATCGCCGTCGACCTGCCCGGGCACGGCCGGCAGCCGCCGCTGACGCAACCGGTCACCCTTAAAGACCTGGCCGACGACGTGCTGACGCGCCTCCCCGAACGATCCCACCTCGTGGGCTTCTCACTGGGCGCGCTGGTTGCGCAGTACATCGCGAGGTTCCATCCCGGCCGGGTCAAGACCCTCACCTGCGTGAGCTCGGTGTGCCAACGCACCGATGCCGAGCGCAGTGCGGTCAGCGCCCGGCTGGCATCGGCCGAAGCCGACTTCCCGGCAACGGTTGAGGCTTCGATAGAGCGCTGGTACTCAGGGACGGCCGTGCCCCAAAGCGTCGTGGACACGACCCGCCGGACCCTTGAGGCAAATGACGTCCAGTCCTTTATCCACGCCTACCGTGTCTTCGCCTTAGGGGATGGGGTGATCGGCAACGAGCTCAGCCACATCAAGGTGCCGGCGCTGGCCATCACCGGCGAGCATGACCCGGGGTCGACGCCGGAGATGACCAGGCGGCTCGCCGCAGCCATCCCCGGTGCGAAGGCCGTCGTCGTGCCGGGTGCGCGGCACATGCTCCCCGTCCAGGACGCTGACGTCCTGGCCCGGGCCATCAACGAGTTCATCAAAGATTCCGAAGGAGAACGCGCATGACTGTTCGACTCGAGCACTTCATCGGGGGCACCTGGTCTGCTCCCGCCGGCGGGGAATACTTCGCCAGCACCAACCCAGCAACACTCGAGGTCCTCTACGAGGCGGCCCGGGGAACCGAGGAGGACGTGCGCCGGGCCGTGGCAGCGGCGAAGACCGCGTTCCAGTCGCCGCTCTGGCGTGACCTCACGGCCACCAAGCGCGGCCACCTCCTGCGCCGCCTCGGTGACCTCATTGGCGAGCATGCCGAGGAGCTCGCCGAGCTTGAGACCCTGGACAATGGCAAGCTGCTGCGCGAGATGCGCGGCCAGCTCGCCGGCCTGCCGGAGTACCTGTACTACTACGCCGGGCTCGCGGACAAGGTCCAGGGCAGCCAGATCCCCACGAATTCACTCGCGATGCTTAACTACACCCAGCGGGAGCCGCTCGGCGTCGTCGGGGCCATCACGCCGTGGAACTCCCCGCTGACGCTGACCACCTCCAAGCTCGCCCCTGCCCTGGCTGCGGGCAACACCGTGGTCATCAAGCCCAGCGAGTACACCTCGCGGACCATCCTGCGCGTCGCCGAGCTGGCCTCGCAGGCCGGGTTCCCCGACGGCGTGGTGAACGTCGTCACCGGCTTCGGCCAGGAAGCAGGCGCTGCCTTGGTCAGCCACCCGGACCTGGCAAAGATTTCCTTCACGGGCTCGACGCAGACCGGAGCCCGCATCGCCGCGGAGACCGCGTCACGCTTCATCGGCTCCACCCTTGAACTGGGCGGCAAGAGCCCCAACATCGTGTTCGGCGACGCAGATGTCTCGAACGCCGCCATGGGTGTCATCGCCGGAATCTTCGCCGCAGCAGGCCAGACCTGCATCGCGGGCAGCCGGGTCTTTGCCCACCGCAGCGTCTACGACGAACTCGTTGAGCGCGTCACAGAACGGGCCGCCTCCATCATCATCGGTGACCCGCTCCTCGCCAACACCGAGCTCGGGCCCCTCGCCTTCGGCGCCCAGCTGGACAAGGTGAGCTCCTACGTCGACCTCGGCGTCAGCGAGGGTGCAACCGTCCGGACAGGAGGACGCCGGCCCCAGATCGACCTTCCGGGATACTTCTTCTCGCCGACTGTCCTTACCGACGTCGACAACTCCATGCGCGTAGTAAGGGAGGAAATCTTCGGCCCCGTCGCCGCGATCATGCCCTTCGACTCCGAGGACGAGGTGGTGGGCCTGGCCAACGACACCGAGTACGGCCTGGCCGCCGGCGTCTGGACCCAGAACCTCGCCCGCGCCCACCGCATGGCGCGCCGGCTTGAAGCAGGCACAGTGTGGGTCAACACCTACCGGGCCATGTCCCCGATGTCGCCCCGGCAGGGCTTCAAGAACTCGGGCGTGGGCATCGAGCACGGACTCGAGTCCATGCACGAATACACGCGGCTTAAGAGCATCTGGATCAATACCGACGAAGGTCCCGTGTCCGACCCATTCGTCCTGCGCAGCTGAAGGAGCCACCCATGCCACTCATCGAAGTCTCCATCGCCCGGGGCCGGACCCCGGAGCAGCTACGGGCACTCATCGCCGAACTGCACCGCGCGGCAGAAACCGCTGTGGGTGCGGTGCCCGACAACACCACCGTCATCATCCGCGAGATCGAGCATGAACACTGGTCCCGCGGCAACCAGACCATCGCCGAACGCAACGCAGCAGCCCTCCGGAGCTGTGGTCAACGAGGCACCGCAGAACGCCGCGGCAGAACAAAGGATTTAGTAATGCGCTTTTCACTCTTCGTCCACATGGAACGCTGGGACGAGTCCGTCTCGCACCAGGAATTGTTCGAGAACCTGACGGAACTGACGCTCATCGCGGAAGCCGGAGGATTCAGCACCGTCTGGATCGGTGAGCACCACTCCATGGAGTACACCATCTCTCCCAGTCCCATGCCCCAGCTCGCCTACCTGGCCGCCCGTACGTCCAGGATCCGGCTCGGTGCGGGCACCATCATCGCGCCGTTCTGGAACCCGCTCCGCGTTGCCGGCGAAACCGCGCTCCTGGACGTCATCAGCAACGGGCGCATGGAAGTGGGACTGGCCCGCGGCGCATACCAGTTCGAGTTCGACCGCCTGATGGGCGGCATGTCCGCGGTCGACGGCGGCAAGCACCTGCGCGAGCTCGTCCCGGCAGTGCGCAAGCTCTGGGAAGGTGACTACGCACACGACGGCGAGGTCTGGCAGTTCCCGACGTCCACCAGTGTCCCCAAGCCCATCCAGAAGCCCACCCCGCCGATGTGGATCGCGGCCCGCGACATCTCCTCGCACGAGTTCGCCGTGGCCAACGGCTGCAACGTGATGGTGACCCCGCTGATGAAGGGTGACGAGGAAGTCGAAGACCTCGCCAACAAGTTCAACACCGCTGTGGAGAACAACCCTGGCGTCCCCCGTCCGGACCTCATGGTGCTCCGCCACACGCACGTCCACTCTGAAGACGAGCCCGAGGGATGGCGGCGCCCAGCCGAGGCCATCCAAAAGTTCTACCGGACCTTCGATGCCTGGTTCGGCAACAAAACCACCCCGAAGAACGGCTTCCTCGAGCCCAGCCCTGAAGAGAAGTTCGCCGAGCGTCCGGAGTTCACGCCGGAATCGTTCCACAAGACGGCGATGATCGGAACGCCCAATGAGGTCATCGAACGTCTCCGCCACTACGAGGCACTCGGCGTAGACGAATTCAGCTTCTGGGCCGACAACAGCCTCACCCATGAAGAGAAGAAGCGCTCACTCGAACTCTTCATCGAACACGTCGTGCCCGCCTTCCAGGAACAGCCCGCCACCGCGGCACGCTAATGCCACGAAGGGGGTCAGCGTTCCCTTGACGGAAGAAGACGCCCGGCCGGGACTGCCCGGCCGGGCTCTTCGTGACGTCCCTAACCCCCCGATTCTGATTTGGCGGGACCTCGGCGGCCAAAACTGCGACAGACACCTTAGATCAGGCTGAACGAAAGTGAACCGAAGCTTTGTCCAACCAAGCAGTGCCGATATGGGCCATCCAGCGGGTCAATACAGTTCCGCGAAATGGCTCCCTTTTCGACCATTGCTGACACAGGGCACACCGTAACCTGACAACTGGAATTGATTCCCCACTCTGCCGTGAAGTAGAGGCATACAACCGCCAGCCACAGCCGGGAACAATTTTCCTAAGTTATCCACCGCTACTGCTGCCAGGGAGCTACCCCGACGGCTCCCCAATCCAAGTCGGGGATATCGTGAATTCACCCCAGCCATGGACGGACCAGAGTGGCCGCCAGTCCCGGCTGCGTGATCAGCAAGCGGCTTTGTGCCCGGCCAAGGCAGCTTGACGGATCTCCATATCGGCGCAGTTGAGTAGTTCCGTTAGTTGTGGAATAGACGTGTCTTTGCCCGATGGCCTTTTCAATGAAGACTCAGTACTGAACGTGGCCCTTGAGTTGGCGTCTCTCGGTCTGATCCGGCGT
The DNA here is from genome assembly GCF_003367205.1 of Arthrobacter sp. RT-1. Taxonomy (NCBI): domain Bacteria; kingdom Bacillati; phylum Actinomycetota; class Actinomycetes; order Micrococcales; family Micrococcaceae; genus Arthrobacter; species Arthrobacter sp. RT-1. Next base: position 77,512 of record NZ_QRGQ01000010.1, on the reverse strand, counting down.
GCTGACGGCAAGTACCCGATGCGCGGTCCTGTCACCCAGGAGATAACCGGGTGGTCAGCCGGCAACGATAGGAGGGGCAAGGACTGGGCCTGCCTCTTCTTCCGAAGCCCCCGCTCCGGATTCCGCGCCGGTGCGCTTCGCTTCGGCTTTTAGGCCGCCGAGGGCGCCGAGGAGGACTGCGAGAGGTATGAGAAGCGCCAGGAAGATGGCTGAGAGGCCGAGGCCAGCACCTATCAGGGTGCCGCCAGCCGCTCCCCCGGCTGCCGAGCCAAGCCGGGCGCCGAGTTCTGTCATTCCGACACCGGTGCCGCGGACGGCCGTCGGATAAGCAGCCGCAGCGAGGATATTTCGTGTGGGGCCAAAACCTGTCGGCAGGATGAAGCCAGCGATCGTGAACAAGGGCAGCAATGTGGAAAAACCGGGGCTTGGGGTGAGAGCGATGACAAGGGTCATCGCGATGGACATTGCGAGGACGATACTGATAGTCAGGTAGCGGGATACCTTCGTCAAAATGGCCCCAAGGAGCAGTCCGCCAAGAACGCTGGAGAATCCGTATGCGCCTACGATTGTGCTGCTCTGCACCGTGTTGAGGCCGGGATCGGGCTGCTGAAGGAGAGTCGGAAGATACTGAGCGATCAGCAGTTGTGTGCCCAGGGAGAAGAACCCGAACACCCAGAGGAGCATCGTCGTGAGGGCGAAGCGTTTGGACAGAATGACTTTAAGTGCGTCCTTGTTCTCCCCCTTCGCCGGTGGCGTCAGATCGACATTGGCCAAGTCGACTTTTGGAGCGAGGTGCGCCAGTCCTTGTTTCGCTCTCTCGGTCGCCCCGCGGGCGGCATAGAAAGCAGGGGGTTCGGGCACGAGGAAAGCAAGCACAATGATGATGACGACAGGGGCCAGGCCGCCTGTAACGAGAAGCGCCCGCCAACCGCCAGTGGGTATGAGCAACCCGGCCAGTGTCGCACCAACCGTCGTCCCCAGTCCTACGCCTGCATATGCAGCGGCAACCATTGCTCCACGCCGCTTGGCGGGAACCAGATCAGCAAGGAGGGTGACACCGGTTGGCATCACTGCTCCAATACCGAAGCAAGCCAAGAGCCGCCACATGGTGAAGGCGGTGAAATCAGGAGATGTTGCCCCGAGCGCCGTAGCAATGGAGAAGAGGGCGGCGGCGCTTATCAACACTGTCTTTCGTCCGAACAAATCTGCAAGACGACCGGCGACGATCGCGCCGATGCCCATGGTGACGAAGCCGGCGGTTACAACGAGGGTGATGCCGCCGCCGACGGAGACACCCCATTCCTTGACGAGCGATGGGAAAGTGTGGCTGATAAGTGTAACTTCCATCCCATCTGCCAGAAGGATGAGGGTGATTAGGGTGAAGTAGACCCAGTGGCGCCACGTTAGGCCGACGGAGTCGGTGAATGAAGACAAGCCCTGCTTTGCTTCGGGGGATGCGGTCATAATCCAATGAACCTCTCTGTTCAACGGTCTCGCTGGTCGCCGCTCGACGCCGGAATAGTCTCGGGTTTTGCACGACTGCCGCGCTCAGTGGTGAGAATTGAGTAGTTCCCAAGTGGCGAGGAAGTCAGACCTTGAGCCCTAAGGCCCTTGGACGAACAGGAGTCGATGCGGGGGTCTTCCCTGCTTGCCTCGTCCTTGAGTGAAAGCAACTGCGATAGGAGAAACAGTAACTCATCCGATACGGTGCGTCTAGTACGTAATAGGTTTTGGAGTTCTCCGTCTTCTCGCAGACAGGCTGGGAGAGAGTGCGTAGTTTGCGCCCCATAGATTTGCTTTCCCATTGCAGTTCCTGCCCACCGTCAAAGCTCAGGTGCGGGGAAATTCTGTTTGTGCACAATCGGGCAGTCTCATCGCGGGACACCAGGATGGCCCTGGCCCGCCCGGGTGGCGTGAAAACCAGCCGGGCGGGGTCGCATCGCGTGTATTTGCCGTATGCCAGCGAAATGAGCCGGCGGAGGGCAAGTCCGTGCGCCGCTGGCTCAGATCAGGGCTGAAGGACAGGATTTCGCAGCGCCGCCTGTTCGATAAGTTCGGCTTCGCTGCCGGGAACCAGGCCCTGCTCGGTAGCGGTCGGCGCCGCTGCCGGTGGGAAGGCTTCCAACATCGATTGCGGCAGTTCCCGGTTGCGGTAGAGGTCGTTTGCACCCAGGGCTGGAGTCCAGCGGTTTGGCTTCCAGTCCGGTACGTAGTTGCGGTATCCGCCGGTGTTAACCTCAATGCGCAGGCCGCTGGACTCCCGGAAGTAGAGGTAATCCTGTTCACCGATACCATGAACGCCGGGCCCGAACTCCATAGGCGTACCGTTCTCGATAAGGAGGTCAGCCGCGCGGGCCAGCTCAGCCTGGTTATCCAACCAAAAGGCGTAGTGATGAATGCGCCCTGGACGGTCGGAAGCATCCAGCAGGATTCCAAGATCGTGTGACTTCTCATTGGTGGTCAGGACCCCAAAGAAGGTGACGTCAGGGTTCTCCAGACCCGCGAACGCCATGATGCGGAAGCCCAGCGTCTCGTTGTACCACTTAGCAAATCCCTCAACGTCGGAAGCGGCGATAGTAACGTGGTCCAACTGGCGGGGTCCAATGCCCTGATTGCTTCTTTTAGACGGCCGGTCGGGGTATGTCGAAGCGAATTCGCCTTCGCCCTTGTAAAGGTCAACTTCCCAGAAAAGCTGCATGGTGTGGCCGTACGGTCCGGTGAAGACGTAGGAGCGCCCCAGGCCTTCTCCTGCGTCCTTCCATTTTCCGGCATATTCTGTGGCGTCCAGCCGGCTCGCGGCTTCCCGGAGGGCCTCCTCGCTGGAGGTGCGCCAAGCCATCGAGACCATTCCAGGTTCGTTTCCCGGAACCAGTACCACGCTGTACGCGTAGTAGTCGCCCCAACAACGCAGGTACACCTTGCCGTTTGCACGGTCCACGACGCGAAGACCAACCTGCTCTTCGTAGTAGCGGACGGATTCCTCGAGGTCGGTTGCGTAAATCTCGATGTGGGAAAGGTGTGCTAGGAGGTGGATCATCATCGATCCTTTCTGTGAGCCGTTATAGATCTTTCTTTTGCTTCTCTGCCGGCTATTACAGTCTGAGCGCGCCTGCGACTATTGGGAAGCGCCATTTTCCAATAGGCACTATTGCGAAATTTGATAAGCCGTGGGGTTTCTTAGTCGCCTGCGGGTGTCTTTTACTCTTGCGGGGGCGGCTTAAGCAGGGGCGCGCAGGCCAGTTCCAACTGCTGGCGGAACCAGCGGTGGGCGGGTTCATGCTCTCGGTCCCGGTGCCACCAGAACGCCTCCGAAAGCGCCGTCAAGGGGATGGGAGGGTCCACGATGCGGAGCCGGTTCGTTGTCTGGACTGCCCTCTGGGCCAAGGCCATAGGCATTAAGGCGGCCCTGTTGGATCCTTCAATCAGAGATGGAATGACAAAGAAGTTTGGGGTTATCGTGCTCACGACAGGGTCGACGCCGGCTATCTGCAGTTGCCGTGCAGCGGGAGTAAAGGCCCCTCTGCCACTGATCGTCATGATCCAAGGCATCGCCAGGAGCTCTTCTGGCGAGGGTCGCTCCCCCAGATGCGGGTTGTCGCTGGCGATTAGGCATGTCCATTCGTCAAGGAGGACGTCCACGTGCGGCTGTTGGGCGAGGTAGCCGTGTGGCAGCAGCATGCCATCCACGTCCTTGAGTGAATCGGGCGCGCCATCGACGTGACTGGGCAGGACGTGGTCGAATCGGATTCTGATTCCGGGAGCCAGGGAATCAAGCCACGGAAGCAGTTGGGTACCCACGCGCCAACTTGCATAATCCGTGGCCAGGATAGTGAACTCGTGATCACTGGTGGAAGGAGTGAACTCTGATTGGGCCCCCATGATCTGTTCGACAGACCTCAGGGCGGTAGGTAACTCTTCCTTCAAGCGCATGGCCAGAGGGGACAATGTGTAGATATTGCCTTCCCGCACCAGCAGAGGGTCATCGAAGTATCGACGAAGCTTGGCAAGAAATGTGGAAGCGGTCGGCTGACTCACATTCAATCGGATAGCGGCCGCGCTGACGTTGCGTTCCTCCAGTAACACACGCAGAGGCAGCAACAGATTCAGGTCCATCCCGGACGGGTCCATCCATGAGAGGACTGAGCTGACAAGAAATACCTCCCTGGCCCCGAAAGGCGGCGTGCTTTCATGACTTTATGCATCATCCCCGCCGGATCGATGCAGGGCAAGGCGCGATAGTCCGCCGCCAGCGTGGGTCGTCGTTCAGGTCGCCGTCGCTCCCGGGGGCGACGTGAAATTCTAAGCGTTCGGCATGCTGGGGAAACAACGCGCAATGGTATCGCGGACAGGCTACGCCAACGACGCCCTTCCGGCTGTCGTAACCCGACATTAAAATGCCCAAGGATTCAAGGAAGCAGTGCCCCAGCTGGGCGGCCGGCCGCAAGACTGATGGCTTCGCGGGCGCTGCTGGCTCCGTGCGTCGAGCATTTTGTCATGTCTTTCCCGCCCCTGCCGCTTGGAGTGGGTCTTTGTGTCCTGCAACTTTTGGGTTCCCAGCCGCTGCCTTCGACGGTCGGGCAACCTCCGCGCTTGAGCCGGGTGTCCTTCGGCTGGTCCTGACCCAAGCGCGGCTGAATCTAGTTGGTGCGGACTGGCTCACCCGTGACATCTACCTTGCGCCGGTCAAGAACGAGCGCCCCGACTTCCTGTTCGCCCTGGTTCCGGATGGAAAGGTCGATTCCCGACCGGTCCCGCACGAGGGAGACCGCTACGAGGGAAACAACCGTCATCCCGACGAGATACAGGGAAACGGCGTCTGTCCCGCCTGTCGCCTGGACCAGGGCTGTAGCAATCGTTGGAGCAAAGGCGCCGCCGAGGATCGCTCCCAATGCGTAAGAGATTGACACGCCGGAGAAGCGCACTGATGCGGGGAACATTTCCGAATAGAGGGCCGCCTGAGGGCCGTAAGCCAGTCCCAGGCCAATGGTGAATATGGTCATCGCGAGGTAGAGCATCGGCAGGGACCCTGTGTTAATCATCCAGAAAAGCGGGAAGCAGGCCAGCAGCTGGGCGGCGAAACCCAGGAGGTAGGTGCGTTTGCGGCCAATTCTGTCCGAGAGGTAGCCCGCGAGGTAGGTGAAGACGAGCCAGACGGCAGAACCGTAAGCGACGGCGATAAGCACGTCAGTGCGTTCGTGACCGACAGCGGGGCTGGACGCGTAGCTGGGGATGAACCCGCCGGTTGCCATGTAGCCTGCGGCGTTGTTTCCTGCGAAGATCAGGGCGGCGACGATCACGAGAAGCCCGTGCCGCCGGAACAGTTCCACGATGGGTACCTTGGGTTGTTTTTTGGCTGCTGCGATTTCCTGGAAGACGGGGGATTCGTCTACCGCCCGGCGTACGAAGTAGCCAACGACGATGAGGACGATGCTCAGCAGGAAGGGCACGCGCCATCCCCAGTCGAGGAAGGCTGCTCCCGGGGAGATGACACCGGTCATAAGCGCCGTGACGCCGGTGGCCAGCAGCAGCCCCAGCGGGACGCCCAGTTGGGGGAAAGCTCCTGCCCGTCCCCGGCGGTCGCTCGGGGCATGCTCAACTGCCATCAGGACCGCCCCTCCCCACTCCCCTCCGGCGGAGATGCCTTGCAAAATCCTCAGCAGCAGGAGCATGACGGGGGCGATGACGCCGGCGGTCGCGTAGGTGGGCAGGAAGCCGATCAGTGTGGTTGCCGTGCCCATGAGGATCAGGGTCATCACGAGCATGGCGCGGCGCCCGATCTTATCGCCGTAGTGACCGGCCAGGAAGGCGCCGAGGGGCCGGAAGAGAAAGCTGATGCCGACGGAGGCGAAGGACAACAGCAAACCGATGGATGCCCCGGCCGGTTCGAAGAACAACTCGGCGAACACGAGCCCGGCGGCCGTGGCGTAGATGAAGAAGTCGTACCATTCAACGGTGGTGCCGATGACAGTGGCGAAGGCGACACGACGTTGGTTCGCCGTCGAACTGTGGGTGGACGTGCTCATTTCTCTCCAATTGGGTGTGAGCGTGTAGCCCCACGGGAAACCCTGGGGATGGAACATGGTGCAGATCGGTTGGGATGGAGACGGATCGGTCAGACAGAGACGGGGCTGCTGGCAGCAGCCTTAAGGGTGAACCCCTCACTTTCTGCCTGGGTACGGGTGAGGGCGATGTCCGCGGAGAGCAGCTTGCGGGCTGCCATATGGTCAGCGGCGTTGTTGACCGATTCCACCGCCGCGAGGACGCCGTCCCTGAAGCAGAGGACGGAGAACTTTGCTGCCCTCTGGTCGCCCATAATGAGGATGTCGTCATCGGGCCGTGGGAGCCCGGCCATCTGCAACTTGTACGGGCCCTGGGTGGACCAGAACCACGGCAGCGCCGTGTAGGGGTTCTCAGCTCCCAGGATTGTACGTGCTGCATGGCGGGCCTGATCGGTGGCGTTCTGGACGGATTCCAGGCGCAAACGGCCCTGGGCATGTGCGCTGGGGAAACTGGCGCAGTCGCCGATTGCCAGAACAGCGGGATCCGCAGTGCGAAGCGTTTCGTCGACGACGATGCCGTTGCTGGTTTCGATGCCGCTGTCGGAGGCCAACGTGTCATTGGGCTGCACGCCGACGCCAACGAGCACGAGATCTGCCGGATAGGAAGCTCCTGTGGTGGAGATTGCCGCTCCGAGGCGGCCATCAGTGTCAGGCTCGAAGCGGTCGATGCCTTCGCTGAGGCGCAGGTTGACGCCTTGTGAGCGGTGGGCGGCAGCGAACCATTCGCTCATGGCCGGAGTCAGTGCCCGCCCCATCGGGCGTGGTGCGAATTCCAGGACGGTGACGTTGCATCCGTGTGCCAGGGCTGCTGCGGCAAATTCCAGTCCGATGAATCCGGCGCCGATGATCACGATGTTGCGGGCGGTGGGTAGTGCGGCGTGCAGTGCCTCTGCATCCGCCAGGGTTTTCAGTCCGTAGATGCCGGGCAGGGACACGCCTTGGCAGTTCAGCGTCCTGTTTCTGGCGCCGGTCGCGAAGACGAGGTGGTCATAGTCGAGTGAACCTTCGGTTGTCTGTACCTTGCGTTCGGCCCGGTTAACGGCGATGGCCCGGACCCCTTGATGAAGCGTGACGTTCTTGTCGAGGAAGAAAGTTGCACCGCGCAGCGGCAAGGGAGCCGCCTCCTTGCCCGGAGCGAGGTAGTCCTTCGACAGCGGCGGGCGCTGATAGGGCAGCCCTGATTCCTCGGCGATGACGTCGATCGCTCCTTCGTATCCTTCGGTGCGCAGCGTGTCGGCGACCTGCAGCCCTGCCTGTCCTCCGCCAATGATGACAACGTTCATGTCGCGTCCCCGCTTCTAGAGCTGGCCGGCAGGGATGTCGACGACGATCTCCGGCAGTTCTGCATCGATTTTGATCTGGCAGGCCAGCCGGGAGCTGTCGGTCCGCTCTGCGGTGGTGCAGTCAAGCATTTCGTCTTCGTCGTCGCTGATGCCGGGCAGCGCCTGCACATATTCGGGGCGGACGTAGACGTGGCATGTGGCGCACATGGCCTGGCCTCCGCATTCGCCAATGATGCCGTCAATGCCGTTGTTGACGGCGGCGCGCATCAGGGTAGTGCCTGCCTCGACCTGGAGGATCTGCTGGGTGCCGTTGGGCTGGGTGTAGGTGATGGTGGGCATCGTTGCTCCTTTAGTACTTGGGATTGCTTCTAGTTCCAGGTGACGGGCAGGCTGGTCAGTCCGCGGAACACCCAGCCGTCCCAGCTTTCATTCCGTCGCTCGTCGACGCGCAGTCCCGGGAAGCGCTTGTAGGCCATGGGTACGGCGATCTGGCCAATGGAGGTCTTGGCTGCCCAGTGCCCGGCGCACAGGTGGACGCCGCTGCCGAAGGCAAGGTGGGGGCGCTTGGGCCGGTGGATATCGAATTCTGCAGCTGAATCGCCGAAGTGGGCTCCGTCGTGATTGGCCGATGCCACCACAACGCCGATCCCGGCGCCGCCAGGGATATGTACTCCTTCGAGGACAGTGTCCCGTGTTGTTTCCCGGGGGTACATTCCGATGGGTGATTGCCACCTGACCGCCTCGTCAAACACTGATGCCCATAGTGCGGGATCAGCAAGGACCTGCTCGCGCTGCCCGGTGTGATTGCTCAAGGCCCAAACCATGTTGGTGACCATGTGCTGGGGCTCGTTCATCCCACCGGAAATGGTCAGTTTGACGTTGGCGGCAACATTGGAGGTGGGGAGGCCGCTATTGGCGAATGCGGACAGCATCGAGGCGTCCGGGTTCTGCCGGTAATACGGGATCAGCTCCTCCAACAGGCGGTCAGCCTCCGCGGTGGCGGCGTCACACCGGTCCCAGATGGACTGATCATTCAGAACGTTTCCCATGCCGGCGATGAAGGCGTGGGACCAGCGGCGCACCTGCTCCACGGACACGTCCTTCAAGCCCAGCAGATCAATGAGGTTCTGGGATGCCACCGGGGCTGCGTAATCCCGGTTCAGGTCTGCTTCCTCTGGCCCGAGGTCGGCGACGTTCTGAAGGTAGGTTTCTGCGTTGCGCTCAAAAACCGGTCCCCAGACTTCCTTGATGGACTTGGGGCGAAGAACAGGATTTACCGGCGCCCGGTCGAGCGAATGCTCCGGATCGTCCTTGCGCAGCATCGGCCGCGCGCCGATGGCCCGCGTCATCGTTGCGCCGGACACGTTGGCGCTGAAGATCTCCTGGTCCTGTTCAACCGTGTGGCAGCCGGCGTAATTCGTCACAAGGAACTTGTTAAGCTGCGGAACCCAGACGACCGGAGATTCGGCACGGAGACGGGCGTACGTCGGGTAAGGATTGGTTGCAAGGGCGGCCACGTCAACCCAGTCAGCCACAGGGTAGTCTGCGGCATCTTGCGAGACGGGAGTTGGAACCTTTCCCCCGTTGCCGCGGACCGGGACTGCTGTCAGAGGTGTGGTCTCTGCGTTCCCGTGGAACGGGCACTGGCCCGCTTGTGTGGTCATGTCTTGCTCCTACTGGCACGTCATTGTGTACACAGCGCTACTGGTACGTCTTGGTGTAACCAGTGTCACGGCAAAGCATTCCACAGTAAACTGCGGATATCAGAAGAACTAATTCGATTTCTTAGGAAAAGAGGCGGGAGTGCCTAAATTCACCTTCCGACAGCTCGAACTTTTCGCAGCACTGCCCGAACACAGCACCCTCGGGTCAGCGGCGCAGCGGCTGCACATCTCCGAATCGGCGCTCTCGCATGCCATCAGTGAACTGGAGGCGGCACTCGGGGAACAGCTGTGCATCCGCAGGAAAGCCAAGGGAATGCACCTGACGCCCACCGGACGCCACTTCGCAAAGCGGGCCGGGGAACTGCTGCGGGAAGCCAGCGTGCTGGCAGACGGATTGGGAGAGGTCCGCGGCGAGTTGAAGGGGCCGGTGGCGTTGGGTTGTTACACGGGCCTGGCAAGTAATGTCCTCCCCGCCGTGCTGGAGGGAATGGCAAAACTTCACCCAAAAGTTGACATCAGCATCACTGTGGGGGATCACTCCGAGCTGCTGCCGGCCCTCGAAGACGGAAGCCTGGACACCGCCGTCGTCTATGACATCGGCCTGCCGGTGGGCGTGGAGCGCAAAGTCATCTACGAGACTGAAGTTATGGCCGTCCTGGCCGCCGACGATCCTCTTGCGGGGAAAGGCGACATTGAACTGGCAGATTTGGCTACCAGGCCGCTCATCATGCTCAACACCGCACCCAGCACGGAATACACGCAGTTGATGTTCTCCCAGCGCGGACTCAAACCACAGCTCGGGGCGGTAGTCCCCCAAATCGACCTCGTCCGGGCAATGGTCGGGCGGGGGCTGGGGTATAGCCTGCTGATGTCGCGGCCCAACCAGATCCCCGTTTCAAGCGAAGGTAAGGGGCTCATCACCAGGCACCTCCGTCCCCGCGCAGGCCAAACCTCCGTGGTCGCCGTGTGGCCCAAGGAAGCAGTCCTCACGAACCGGGCGAAGGCCGTTGTGCAATACGCTGTTGAGGTCCTGGATGCAGCGAACCCCGAGGGAACCGGTGATCGGAATTCGCGGGCTGGCGGACCACAGCTTGGGGATGCATAAAAAGGGATTGCCTCCGACGAGACAATCCCTTTTTATGCCTGAGCGGGCCTGACCGCGCTGGCGCAGGTCCGGCTCCTCCGCTCCCCCACGTCCTTAATGCCGGTAGGACCGCAGCAGTACTGCTTATGGAGCTACTGCCTGACGGCTAAGGGCAAAGCTGGCATAGTCTTCCAACAGGGCGGCGTTATCCACGGACCCGGGATCCGCGACGGTTTCCAGCCGCGCCCCCTGCAGAAGCCGCTTTACGGGGACTTCCAGCTTCTTTCCGGTGCGCGTATGCGGAATGCCTGGCATGAACACAATGTCATCCGGCAGGTAGCGAACGGACAGATTCTCACGGATCGATCTGGTGATCGCATCGCGAGCGACGCTCTGGTCAGCACCCTCGGCCAGGTGGACGAACAGTGGCATGTAGTAATCAGTGCCCAGTTCCGCGCCGACCACCAGGGCCTCGGCGACTTCCTGCAGTGATTCCACTACGGCATAGATATCCGCCGATCCGAGCCGCAGCCCATTGCGGTTGAGAGTGGAGTCGGACCGCCCGTGGATGAGGATTCCCTGGAGCGTGAACTCGATGAAGTCCCCGTGCCGCCACACCCCCGGATACGTCGCGAAGTAGCTCTCGTGATACCGGCTGCCGTCATCGCCCCAGAAGCTCAGCGGCATCGAAGGCATTGGCTGGGTCACCACCAGTTCGCCTTTACCGCGGGTGGGATTGCCGGCTTCATCCCAGGACTCCACGCGCACCCCGAGGGCCGGTGCCTGAATGTAGCCAACATGAACGGGCAGCGTCGGTGATCCTCCAACAAAGATGGAGGCGATGTCGGTACCGCCGCTCATCGAATTCAACCAGATGTCCCCCACGTTGCCGTAAGCCCAGCGATAGCCGTCCGCGGAGAGGGGCGAACCCGTGACCTGGAGGGACTTCAAGGCGCCCAGGTCATGGTCAAGCATGGGCGCCAGGGACGCCTTGGCGCAGGCATGGACGAAGCCGGCTCCGACGCCCAGGACCGCGACCCGCTCTGCTGCGGCAACCTGCCACACGCGGTCCAACGAGGGGAACGTCGGGTTCCCGTCAACGAGCACAGCCGTGGCGCCGACTCCCAGCGCGGAGACGAGCGAGTTCCACAGCACCCAGCTCGTTGAGGCGACGTTGAGGTAGCGGTCCCCGGGGCGCAGGTCGGAGTGGATGAGGAGCATTTTCATTTCCTCAAGCAGCGCCCCGCCGTGGCCGTGCACGATGCCCTTGGGAATGCCTGTCGTCCCAGAGGAGAACAGGACCCACAGGGGGTGGCTGAACTCGACGTCCGCGAATACAAGCTCCGCTGGTTCGGCGACGGCCTGCTTCCACTCCATGGCCGGAACCTGGGTCGGGATACTTGGAATGGAGGTGTGCCGCCCCACCCAGATGATGTGCTCGAGCGTGGGGAGCTGGGCGATGATCTCCGCCAGCTCACCACGGCGGTCCCGGTCCTTCCCGCCGAGCCGGTAGCCTGGCGCGGCCAGGAGGACCTTTGGGTCGAGCTGCGCGAACCGCGTCACGATCGCTCCCGGGCCGAACTCGGGCGCACAGACGGACCAGATGGCGCCGACCGAGGCGGTGGCGAGCAGCCCGACGACGGCTTCGGCAACATTGGGAAGTACTCCAACGACCCTGTCCCCCTGGCCCACACCACGGGCACGAAGGTGCGCAGCAAGGGAGGCCACCTCCTGCCTTAGGACGTCCCAGGTGACCTCCTCGCGCGTCCCGTCCTCCGCGATCCCGATCAGTGCGGTCCCCTCGTGGCCCTCCAGCAGGTGCCTGGCAAAGTTGAGGGTGCGTCCCGGAAACCAACGCGTGCGGGGCATTGGCTCGCCGGTGCATACCGGCCCCGCCACCCCACCAAGACCGATACCGGCAAACTCGGTGAACAGTTCCCAGAATTGCTCGGGCTCATCCACCGACCACTGCCACAGCTCCTCGTATCCGGCACCGATCTCGATGCCGTGGCTTGCCAGGAAAGCGGCGAATCGACTGATGCCGGTCTCGGCCGTCGACTTCAGGTCGGGCTGCCAGATCACCTCGCCGTCCGCGGCCTGCGGATTGGTGATCATGCCCGCTCCAAGTGCCGGGAGGCCTTCCTGCGCTGCTCAGCAATCTGTGCTGCGGTGAGCGGTTCGGTTCCGATCAGTACGAAGAGAACCCTGGCGGTCTGGTCAGTGCGGTTTGACCACGCGTGGCTGGTGGCGCGTTGCACGGCCACGTCGCCGGCGCGCATGGTTGCCTCACCGTCGTCGACCAGCAAGGTGATTTCACCCTGGAGAACGACGGCGTAGTCCAGCGAGTCCGTGCGGTGGAACCAGAAATGCTTGGAGCCGCTGTGCTCAGCCCCCGCTTCGGCCTCGTCATGTCCGTCGAGCTCGCTGAAGATCACTGAGCCCGCCTCGTCCGGATACACGGAGTCCGGCGGAAAGTCGGCGATGCGCAGGATCGTCTGGCCCGGTGCGGGGAAGCTGGGAATCTCGGCGTCGGCGCTTGCCGGATCCTCGTCAGTAACGTGGTCGATCTGCCCGGCTTCGGTCAGCCAGGGGACGGTGGCACCGAATCCGGGGATCAGGTCCGAGGACCAGTGGTTGGGGGCCGCTCCGTCCGAGAGGATGATGGCGCGTCCCTGGTCGTCGTGTCCGGTGACGATGCGGCGGACTGGGGGCCGGGTCATCACGCCACCCATTCGTCGTGCGGGTAGGTGCGGGGCTCGGGCCACCAGGGCGCTGTGTGGCGTTCGGCGGAAATCGGGGTGCGCAGTGTGCCCACACCCTCGAGTTCGAGTTCGATAACGTCGCCGGGCTGCAGGAATGTGCCGATCTCCACTCCTGCGCCGAAGCCCATGGTACCGGACCCGATGAGGTCCCCTGGCTGCAGGCGGTCGGAGATCGAGACGTAGGCCAGCAACTCCGCCGGGGTGTAGACGAAGTCCTCGACCTTGGTCTCGGAGAGGACTTTCCCGTTGACACGGACCTGGCCGCGCAAGCCCTCGATCGAATCGATTTCATCCATCGTGGTGACCCAGGGGCCGATGCCGTAACCAAAATCCTTGCACTTTTGCGGGCCCATGCCGATGGCCATTTCGGCGCCCTGGATATCGCGGGCGCTGAAGTCGTTGAAGACGGTGATGCCGAAGAGATGCTCCATCGCCGTGTCCGGGGTCAGGTCGCTGCCGGACTTGCCCACCACGTACCCGATTTCGAGTTCCCAGTCCAGGGCCTCCGTGAAGTCGGGGTAGGGCAGCTCCTGGTTGTGCCCGTAGGACATGGCCGTGGTGGCCTTGAAATAACCCGGCCGGTCGTAAATTGACCGGGCCGGCTGGGCCTTGGCGACGGTACGGTGGAAGTTCTGGATGTGCTGCTCGAACGTCAGGCCGTCGCGTATCACCGGCGAGTCGACGGCCGCGCGCCAGGACACTTCGTCGATTCCGTACGAGGCGTCGTCTGCGGCGGCCAGCGCGTCGTGGGCCGCGTCCAGGAAAATCGCACCTCCGCCGATTCCCGCAGCCAGGCTTCCTGGCAGGACCGCCAGGGCCAGCGCCCGGGCCCGGTCAGGGTCGGCGGCCTTGCGCTGAAGGGTCAGGGCGTAGGCGCGTGCCAGGTCGATGACCCGCCCGTGTTCGGGTTGGGCCGCGACAAGCCGGATCTGTTCGCCGTCGGGTGTGGGCACTGCTATCCGTCCCAGTTTCATGGTTACTCCTAAGTCCTATTCATACGATACGTACAGTATCGCATTGGTTTGTTGGGGGTGCAATGGGCAAAACCCGGGCGGTTGGTGGCGTGGGCAGCGCGGGTTGTTTTGAAACTACGCCTGCCCGAAGGAGGGCTGTGCGGCCCTGAGCAACGGTTCAGAGTCGCAGAGCTGCTCCAGTGCGATGGTCCGCGGCAGCATGTCCAGGCTTTGCCGTATTCCGGTCAGCAGCTCCAGCCCTCGAGGATCCACCGCAAGCGTTCGTGCCCGTGAGTGCCAGGCGCTTGCTGCTCCGGTCTGGTAACCGCAGCGTTCCAGCAACTCGATGCCCTGCGCATCCGGCATCAGAGCGCCGGCTTCCACCCCGCCTGCCAGGGCTTTGAGGTAGCGTTCCAGTTCCTCGGATTCGAGGATGTCGGCGCGGACCACCAGTCCTTGGCCCGGCAGTTCCGGCAGCCATGCATTGATGTCGACTACGCGGGCGAACCCTGCCTTTTCAGCCAGTTTGTCGAACGGCGCCCCCAGCAGCGTCGCGTCCACGTCGCCGTTGAGCAGTGCATCAAGGCGTTCGCGCACACCACCGACCACTACGTAATCCACCTCGACGCCGGCGTCCCGCAGCAGGCGCTTGGCGATGAGCGCGAAACCGTTGTTGGGAGCGTCAACCGCGAACCGGCACCCTGCCAGGTCCGCCAGTGTTTCCAGGCCGCCGCGGGCATGGATGCCCAGTGGCGTGGTGGCCTCGACCTGGGCCACCAGGCGCAGGTCGGCCCCGGCCAGGGTCCATTCGAACAGGTTGTCGATTGCCGTGACGACCATGTCCTGTTCCGCGGCGAGCAGGGCCCGAAGCTGCTCGGCGCTCGAGGTGGTCCGGGTCAGCTGCACCTGGGATCCCTGCAGGTATCCCAGGTCTTCGGCCAGCAAATAGGATACCGGCGCGACAAAGTGGCTCTGGCGCAGGGTCACCGGGCAGCTCCGCCGGCCGCGGCGACAGCGACTGGCCGATCAACATACCAGGGAGGCAACTGCCCGCTGGGCCCGCGGACCTTCGAACGTTGGGTACCGAGTCCGCTGATCTCCGCCTCCATCACGTCACCGTCCTGCAAGTAGCGGCCCCAGTGAGAACCGTTGCCCGCCGGCGACCCGGTAATGAGGACATCCCCGGGCAGCAATACCGCCACCGAGGAGGCGTAAGCGATCAGGCTTGGGATATCAAAGAGCAGGTCATCGGCCAGGGCATCCTGCATCAGATTGCCGTTCAGGCTCAAGCGGATCCGCAGCTTCGCCGGGTCCGGGACGAACCGCGTTGGCACTAGGTAGGGGCCCGTGGGGAAGAACGTGGGCTGGTTTTTGGCGCGAAACCAGTCGGTACCCATCATCGCGATGTCGTTACGCGGGACCAGTGTGCGGGCGGTGATGTCATTGACGATGGTGTACCCGGCCACGTAATCAAAGGCGTCGTCGGCCGAGACCCGGTGGGCCCTGCGTCCGATGACCACCCCGAGTTCCAGTTCCCAGTCGACGTTGCCGCCCACATCCGGCAACTGCACCTCGTCATAGGCTCCGCTCACTGCCGAGGGTATTCCGGTCCAGACATACGGATCGCCCGACCGGCCCCGCTCATCGATTTCGGCCGCAGCGTCCGCTGCCAGTTGCGCTGCGTCGGCACCTTCCTTGCCAAGCTTGTGGGCCACACTCATCTGCAGAACGTGCTCGCGGTAGTTTGCCCCTGCAGCGATGATGCTGCCCACAGGCTGCACTGGTGGCAGCACGTTCAGCCCTTCGAGCGGACGGGCGCCTGCCGCGGCCGGGTCGATGGACACGAGCACATCCAGGTGCGCGTCCCAGTCGGCGAAGAGATCACCGATGCGGGAAATTCCCGGCAGCACGGTGCGCAGGTCAACAACCTGGTCCCCGAAGACCGCCCCGGGGAACTGTTCCCCGGCGGTTTCGAACGTGCCCAGCGCGAATTCGTTTACTCGCTTTTTTTCCATGAATCCTCCATTAGTCACCATCGTGGTCGTTATACCGGCGGGGCGACGTACAGGCCCTTGTCCTGGTCGTTAAACATCTCGCGTGCGATGAATTCGTCCATATCGCCCCCGGTTCCCCACTGGTCAGAGGTCTCAGGGTCACGCGTATCGAAAATGCTGGGGTGCCACGTGTCCTCGTCCACCGAGTCCAGCTCAGTGGTGAGCTCCATAGTGTTTCCGTTGGGATCGTGGAAGTACGTGAAGGTGTTGTCCCCGGCCTTGTGGCGGCCAGGGCCCCAGATTTTCTTGAACCCCGAACGCAGCAGCCTGCCGCTGCCGCGCATGTACTCGTCAATACCGCGCAGCTCAAAGGACGCGTGCTGCAGCGAAGCGTGCGGGCCGCGGGAGATGGCGATGGAGTGGTGCTGGGCGTTGCAGCGCAGGAAGTAGAACAGGTCGCCCATGTGCGGGTGCTTCAGGGTGTCGGAGAGACGGAAGCCCAGGTGCTGCTCATACCAGGCGCGCATTTTCTCGGGCTCGGGCGAGTTGAGCACCACGTGGGAGAGCCGCACCGGAATCGCCTCGCGTTCCTCGATCTTGCGGTGCTTGCGCACTTCGACATCTGAGGAGACTTCGATGGTGCGTCCTTCGAGGTCGAAGAAGCGGAAGCCGTATCCCCCGCCAAGGGTCTTGACGTCATCGGGTTCCCCGATGAGCTTGACGCCTTTGGCGATGAGGTCCGAGGCGAGTTGGTCCACTGCGGCCTTGTCCGCTGCGCCGAACGCGACCATGTCAAGGCGCTTTTCCTCGGCCTTACGTACGCGGACCGAGTACTGTTCCGGTGAGCCTTCGGCGGCGAAGTAGGTCACGTCGCCGTCGTTCTCCATCTCGGTGAGTCCCCAGTGGTTCTTGTAGAACTCAACCTGCTTTTGGTAGTCAGGCACCGCGATGTCGAAGTGCCTCAGGTGTGTGATCGGGCTGAATGCCATGATGGGCTCCTGTATTTCCGTCCGTCTGGTGTGGTCTGTCAATGTGGGTTTAGAGGGGTGCCGGGACGTCGCGGCCAAGGCTCGGAATGCTGGAAATGAGGCGCTCGAGCGCCTCGGGGGTGTCTCCGAGGCCAAGGATGTAGCGGTCGGGGCGGACGATAACGGCCTGGGCGCCGGTGGCTGCAAGGATCTGGCCCACCTTGGCCGGATCGAACAGGACCACGATGTCGTCGTTGTCCTCGAGTTGTTCTCGCGCTGGTGCCGGGATGGCGGAATAGATTTCGTGGGTTGTTGCCACCAGGAAACGGCTGCCCACCATGTCATCCAGGCGCACCCCGTCACTGAGGATCGGCTGAATGGCGAGCCTGCCGGCACGTTCATCGGTGCCACCTTCGTGCAGGCCCGGACCCAAGGCGGGGGATACCGGTGCCGACGCGGCGGGGTTTGCGCGGATGAAGGCGTCACGCTGCTTCGCGACTTCGGCGTCGGTTGTCTGCATGAAGCCTGCGGCCCGGGTTGCCTGCTCGACCCAGAACCGTGCATGCGGCATCCGCTCATTTTCGTAGGTGTCAAGCAGGCTCTCGTCGGCCGCCCTGCGTTGGACCGCGCTCAGCTTCCACACCAGGTTTGCCACGTCGCGTATTCCTGCGCACAGGCCCTGCCCAAAGAGCGGTGGCGCCTGGTGGGCAGCGTCCCCGGCCAGGAAGATGTTCCCGGCGCGCCACTGGCGCGCGATGCGGCCACGGAAGGTATAAATGGCCAGCCGGTCTGCAGTGAACTTATCTGTCGGCAGCACACCGTGGCTGATCCTTGCAACCCCCGCGGGAGTCGCTAGTTCCTCGGGGTCATCCCCCGGCATCAACATAAACTCCATCCGCACGCGCTTGCCGGGGAGCCGGATCCATAGGGCGGGCCGCGTGTGATGGCCCAGGAAGATCATGTCCGAGGACAGGCCGGGGCCTTCTTCCAAAATGCCGTCCGCGACCAGCCACTGCGCATCCTCGCCCAGCTTCTCGCATTCAATGCCAAGGGCCTGGCGGCTGGGTGAACGGGCCCCGTCTGCTGCGATGGCCCAGCGGGCGCGGATCACTGATTCCGCGCCATCAGATTCGCGCACGGCTACTTCTACGCCCGGTCCCTCATTGCGCACGTAAAGGACGGTGGTGCCTCGGCGGAGCTCGACGCCGGGAAGTTCTTCCACTACTTCCCGCAGCAGGACCTCGATGTCGGGTTGGTGGAAGGTGAGGTCGTCGTGCCAGGCCTGGGTACCGAATTGACCCGTGGGCACGGACACCAGGACTTCCCGCTCCTCGTTCTCGATGTGGAAGGAGGACATCGGCAACGTGGCCTCGGCAAAGCGCTCCGCGACTCCCAGCGATTGGAGGGTGCGGAAGGTTTCGCCATCAAAGTGCACGGCGCGGGCGGTCGGCCAGACCTGGACATCACGCTCCACCCCGACGGCGGTCAGCCCTGCGCGCCCCAGCAGGGCCAGCGCAGTGACTCCTACGGGCCCGCCACCGATTACTACTACGTCGACGTTGACGTCAGTCATCTTGCTCCTTCAAGTTCAGTACGTATCGTTTCGGATAAAAGTAACATGCATCACGTAGTCCTACAAGGGTTTGTGCAGGGCCTTGGGTTTGGTTTAGGCCTTCCAGACGGTCTTGAGGTTGCAGAACTCCCTGATGCCGTCCGCGGCCAGTTCCCGTCCAAACCCGGAGCGTTTGATCCCGCCGAACGGAAGCTCCTGGTAGGAAACTGTCATGCCATTGATGAACACCGCCCCTGCGTCCAGATTCGCTAGGAACCACTCCTCTTCCTGGGCGTCGGCGGTCCACACTGAACTGGACAGGCCAAAGCGGGTCTGGTTGGCAATCCTGAGAGCATCCTCGCGGTCCCGGGCGCGGTACAGCGACGCGACGGGGCCGAAGGCCTCCTCCTGGATGATCCGCATCTCGTCACTGAGCCCGGCCAGCACTGTGGGGGTGTAGAAGAAACCGGGGCCTTCCGGAATTGTCCCGCCGGTCAACACCTGGGCGCCGAGGGCGCGGGCGTCCTCGACGAGCTCGGCTAGCTCGTCGCGTCCGGACAGGGTGGCGAGCGGCCCCACCTGGGTTGCAGGGTCCAGCGGATCCCCGATGGCAAGCTCGGACATCAGCTTCACGAATTCGGCAGTGAATGCCTCATAAATCTCGGTGTGCACGATGAAGCGCTTGCCGGCGATGCAGGATTGGCCATTGTTGCTGATCCGGGCGCGCACGGCGGTCGCTGCTGCCTCGGCGACATTGGCTGAGGGCATGACAATGAAGGGGTCTGAGCCGCCGAGCTCCAGCACGGATTTCTTCACGTTGTCCGCGGCGATGGACGCCACCGAGCGCCCGGCCGGCTCGGAGCCGGTCAGGGTGACGGCCTTGACCCGCTCGTCAGCCAGGACGGCAGCCACCCCGGACCCGCCGATCAGCAGGGTGCGGAAGGAGCCGATAGGGAACCCCGCCCGTTCGAAGAGTGTGTCGAGGAAGAGCGCGGCCTGTGGCACGTTGGAAGCATGCTTGAGCAGGCCGGAGTTTCCGGCCATAAGCGCCGGGGCCGCGAACCGAATGACCTGCCACAGCGGGTAGTTCCACGGCATGACGGCCAGGACCGTCCCCAGCGGCTCGTAGCGGGTCCATGCCCGGCTCGCCCCCACCGACGACGGGTTCCCCACGGGGGCATCGGCCAGGAATTCCTCGGCCCGCGCGGCATAAAACCGCATGGCCTTGACGCACTTGTGCACCTCGGCGATTGACTGGGCAATGGGCTTACCCATTTCAACGGTGACCAACTCGCCCAGGCCCTCCGCCTGTTCCTCAAGGAGTCCGGCTGCGGCGAGCATCCACTGCGCGCGCTGCGCGAAGCTTGTCCCCCGTAGAACCTTCGCTGCTTTGGCGGCTTCCTCGATGCGTTCCCGGACCTCCTCCGCCGTGTGCGGCTCAACGATCATCTCGGTCGCTCCGGTGGTGGGGTTGACAGTTGCGATTGCCATATTGGGGATCCTCTTCCTTGAGACGTGTTCTCCGTCACGACTATATAGGGTACGATCCGTATCGGATACTATCTTTGAGTTTTCTCGTGAGCTATTCACACGCCGCGGCCCATTGGGCTGCTGCCTGACACAAAGGAGTGCATGTGAGCACCGACGGCGAGCTACCGAAGGATCTTCCGCTCTTTCTTACCGACGCGGACGTGGCCAGTCTTTCGGATTGGCCGGGGGCGATAGAGGCGATCCGTACCGCCTATAAAGCACCGGGCGAGGAGGCCGGCACTCCTGGGCGGATTTTCGCCCAGACGGACCGCGAGTGGTTGCGGATCATGCCCTCGGTGCCACCGAGCGGCCAGCTGTTCGGTGCGAAATCCATCGCAGGGTCCTTTGCGGATGGACTTCGGGTCAGCTACTTGATTTCCCTCTTTGACAAGGACAGCGCGGACCTGGTGGCGCTGGTGGACGGAAACCGGGTGACCGGCCTGCGCACCGCAGCGACCACTGCGGTGGGTGCTTCCAGCATCGTCCCATCACGGCCGCTGAGCCTCGGGGTGATTGGCTCCGGCTTTGAGGCCCGTTCCCATCTGACGGCCTTTTCGCATGTCCTTGAGTTCGCTGATATCCGCGTGTTCAGCCCGACCCCGGCCAATCGTGAGGCTTTTGCCGCCGAGTTCGACGGCGTCTTTGGCACACCGGCACGCGCTGTCGGTTCGGCCCGGGAGGCTGCCGAAGGTGCCGATCTGATTTTGTGCGCGGCCCGCTCCCGGGACGAGTCACCTACGCTGCAGGCCGAATGGGTCGGCCCCAACTCCGCGGTAGTCTCGATCGGTTCCACGACCCCGGCCCAGCGCGAACTGCCTGCGGAGCTGATGGCCAGGGCTGCGGCGGTCGTGGTGGACACCCGCGAAGAGGTAGTCCACGGCAGCGGGGATATGATCGCGGCCCGGGCACACGGCGTAGAGGTGGATTCGCTCGTCGTCACGCTCAATGCCGTTCTGACCGGAGAAACTGAAATCGACGTCGAGCGTGGGATCCGGATCTACAAGTCGACCGGTTCCGGGCTGCAGGACATCGTTGTCGCCGAGATGCTCGTGGTCCGCGCCCGCGCCGAGGGCATTGGCACGATCCTGCCCGTCGGCATCGTCACCAGCCGCAAATAGGCCCAGAGACAAGACCCCACTGACAACAATCAAGGAGTACACCATGGTGGACTACACAAAATCCGAGGCGCGTTCCTGGGCGCGGGAAAAATTTGTCGGCACAGTCGCCGTCACGCACCCGTCCTTTACCCCCGATTTCTCGGGCATCAACGAACACGCGATCCGTCACGACATCCTCCTGCTTAAGGAACGCGGGTACAAGGGTTCCCTGCTGATCGCCGAAGCCAACATCACCCCGGAGGAGAACGCCCGGATCACGGAGGTGGCCCGTGAGGCAGCCGGGGATGACTTCGGGCTGTTTTTCCACGCCATTTTCGGCACCCTGGAAGAAAACATCCATGCCGCGAACCTGGCCACGAAGGCCGGTGCGGACCGCGCCCTGCTGGCCTACCCTTCATCGTTCTGGCCAACCTCGTACGACGAGGTGTTCGACTACACCAAGCGCTTCACCGACGAAACCGACCTGGCGACCATGCTGTTCCCGCTGCCGGCCTGGGGGTTCGAACGCATTCACCCCGCGGGCATGAGCGTTGACTTCGTGCGCCGCGTCCTTGACGCGATGCCGAGCATCGTCGCCATTAAGGCCGAACAGGGCTACCCGGGCATCCCCGGCGTCATGGAGATGTATCACCACTTCCGGGATGAAGTAGTGATCTCCTGCCCTATCGAGGCTGAGATTATTCCCTTGATGTCGGTGCTGGATGTCCAGTTTTCCGGTACCGCGAACACGAACTGGCTGGGTGACTACTACCCGAAGGCCTTCGAGCTCGCGCGCAACGGTAAGTGGGAGGAGGCCATGGAGCGCTACTGGGAGGTCCAGCCGGCACGCGCTGCCAACATTGCCGTGTCCTCAACCTCCACCCCAGGCACAAGCTCCATCAACCGCACCCAGTGGAAGTACCAGGAGTGGCTCTCCGGCTTCAATGGGGGCGCGCTGCGCCCGCCGGCAGTCAGGCTTCCGGACCGCTTCATGAAGCAGCTGCGCGGAAGCCTGGAAGCCTCGGGCCTGCCGGTCACCGACACGCCGGACTCCGAGTTCCTGCGCGGACGCGTCAGCGCCTAAAGCGTAGCCGGCCGTTCAGCTGGCGTGGAAAAGCCCCTTGGAACACTGAAGCCTCATACCGGGCCCGGTGGTCCAAGGGGTTTCCCTTATGTATGACCAGGGGCAGAACTGAGCCCGGACGAAGCGGGGAACACCAGTCCGGCTGAGCGCCTGGCAAACAGCGGTCGAACAGCAACGCTCCCCCGGGAGGTCCCTGCAGTGGACCCCGCCCCGCAACGTGAAGCCCCTTCCCCTGGTTGGATGCTGATTTCAGATCCAACCAAAGGAAGGGGCCCGCGGAGCCCAGCCATGATCCAAGGACGAGGGCTCTTCCGCCGCTATGCGCCGGGGGTTGAGAAGAACAGGTTGAGTCGGTCGGTGGGGAGGTAGTCTTTCGGGTCGCCGGCCAGGTCGGACAGGTCGTTATGGTCCCATGAAGGGTCCGCCACCTCGGCGAGGTTTTCCCGGGACACGATCACCGATGGTTCCACGATCTGATTGATCTTCGGTCCCTCGCCTTTCAGGATGCGCAAGGCGACATCAACCACCGCCTCACCGGTTCGCACGGATGGTGTCGTGGTACCGAAGTACGGGTAGTCAGGCTTCGACAGCGCCCAGGAGGAGAACCCCTGGCTGGAACCGTCGTCCGCGATGGGCGGAGCCTCCAGACCGGACTCCTCGAAGGCGTTGCGGATGCCCACGCCCATCGTGCCGGCCTGCAGCACCGCATCAACCCCGGCCGGATGGGTCGCCAGGAACTTCTGGACCTCTGCCTGGGCGGTGGCCGGCTGGAAGAAACCGGTGACCGAGCCGGCCACCTTGATCTCGGGGCAGTTTTTCAGGACCGCGTCGATGCCCAGGGCAGCGAAGGTCGAAACCGGGATGCCCGGGATGCCGTCGACGCGCAGAATGTTACCCTTGCCGCCAATAGCCCTCACGGTGCCGGAAGTGACCTGGGCGATAGCCAGGGGGACGTTCCTCGTGACGCTCACGGCGTACGCGGAATCGATGGGCACCTGGGCGGCAACAAGGGGGATGCCCGCGTCATGGGCGGCCTCCGCAAGGGCGATGGACGGCTCAGGAGCGATCGCGGTGTAAATGATTACGTCCGGCTTAAGCGACAGCGCCTCGTTGAACTGCTGAAGCTGCAGGGGCACATTCGACGGGTCGTCCGGGGCGAAGTCGCCGACGATCCTGACTCCCTTGGCCTTCAGGCTGGTGCGGATCGCCTCAGACATGGAGGCGATAAAGGGGCTGGCAGGTGGCATGCCCACGATCGCGGCGGTAAAGCCGTCGTTTTTCGTCGACTTGTAGCCGGCCCATGCCGACTTCCGGATCTCGTAGGGGTGGAGGTTGTAGCCCTCCGCGATCTCCTTGGGAAAAGTCGCCAGCAGCCCGTTCGGGTCGTTCGCAGCATCCGTCGGCAACGCCCCACAAGTCCCGGGGGCCGCTGGCGAGGCGAGGTCCACCGCAGCTCCCTTCGAGGAATCCGTGGTTGCCGGCGCCGGTGCCGAACAACCTGTCAGGACGAGGGCGCCGACCCCCAGGATCGCGGCAGCCCGTGGTGAAAGCCAGGGGAAAGAAGTGGTTTTCATGGTTGATCTCCTTGCGGAATGAACGGTTCGTACCGTATGGCATCAGGGTGCCACATGCGGTACGATTCGTCTAGTTTCGAATATGAGTTGCACCACATTTTTCGGCCATCAAAGGAGATCTGCCGTGAATAATCCTTCCTCCGGCCTGACGCTCACTAAAGTGAGCAAACGGTTCGGCGCCACCTGCGCGCTGAGCGATGCGCATCTAAATCTCCGGCCGGGAGAGATCCATACGCTCCTGGGTGAAAACGGCTCGGGGAAGAGCACCCTGGTAAAAATCCTGGGAGGGGTTCACTCTCCTGACACCGGGTCTGTCACTTTGGATAGCGTCCCCGTGAACAGCCGGTCGCCTCGAGAGGCTACGGACCTGGGTATTGCAGTGGTGTTCCAGGAAGTGCTCACCGCGGGAAGCCAATCAGTCCTCGAGAACGTCTGGCTCGGGTCCCACGGGACGTTCCGCCGCCGGCTGGGCCGCTCCAGGCAGCGATCCATTGCCCAGGATGTACTGTCGCGGATCGCCGGCGGGATACCCCTCGATCTTCCGGCCGGGCAACTCTCGCTCTCCCAACGGCAGTCCGTATGCATCGCCCGGGCGCTCGTCCGCGAGCCCAAAGTGCTCATCCTTGACGAGTCCACAGCTTCCCTGGACGTTGAATCCCGGGATCTGCTCTTCGTCGAACTTCGCCGGCTCAAAACCCAGGGAACTGCCATCCTGTTTATCTCGCACCGGATGGACGAGGTTGAGGAGATTTCGGACCGGGTCACGGTGCTGCGGTCCGGGCGCAGCGTAGCCACCGTTGAACGTGCCGACCTGTCCATCGGCCGGTTGATCTCGGACATGACGGGAAACACCGGCCACGACGAGACCCGGCGCAAACCGCACGATCCCGGGGACGTCGTCCTTCAGGTATCGAACGTCCGTCTGTCATCGGCCTCGGCACCCATCAACTTCGAGCTGCGCGCCGGTGAAGTCGTGGGCCTGGCGGGCCTTGAAGGCCACGGCCAAGACCAGTTCCTCAAACGACTGGCCGGCACGGCTGCCGGACCCGGCAACGTTGTTCACATCCTGCCCGAGGGCGGCCTCAAACTAACCGAGCGGAACGGGGACGCTCTCGGGGTCGCCTACCTGCCCCGCGAACGCCGGGGCGAGTCACTCTTTGAGTCCATGTCGATCCGGGAGAATTTCGCACTTCCAACCCTGGAAAAGGACCGCCGCGGCGGCTTGTTGGACACCGTCAAATCCACCCGGCGGTTTGAGGCCTTCGCGCAGTCCTTGTCAATGCGCCTCGGTGCCCCCCAGGACCCGATTTCGACCCTGTCCGGCGGCAACCAGCAAAAGGTACTGCTGGCCCGCTGGCTGGCCACAGACCCAAAGGTCCTACTGCTCAACGACCCCACACGGGGGGTCGACATCGGAACCAAGCAGGAGATTTACGAAATCCTCAACGGGCTCAGTGCCCAGGGCATGAGCATCGTGGTCCTCTCCAGCGAGGTCGACGAGCTCGTCGGCCTCGCGGACCGGGTCCTTGTCTTCCGCGACCAGGAAGTGTTCGCGCACATCCCCCACTCCCAGCTCTCCACCGACTCCATCGTCGCCGCCTACTTCGGCCAGAAATCAGAGGTCCACACATGAACCGCGTCCTGACCTTGTTCCAGCGCTGGCCCTTCGCCTTTGCCCTATTGCTCGCACTGGTACTGCTGGTGCTGAACCTGATCGTCTCACCGTCCTTCCTCTCCCCCGCGCGCCTGCCCGGAACCCTGGCTACACTTGCGCCGTTCGTGCTGGTGGGATTCGCCTCCACACCCTCGATACTCGCGGGCGGCATCGACATTTCGGTCGGCCCCTTGGCCACCTTCATCAACTGTCTGTTCGTTGCCATCCTTATTCCCGCGGGACTGGGCGACTGGCATCTGGCGGCGCCCATCATCCTCGCTGTTGCCGCCGGGGCTGGAGCGTTAAACGGAATCCTGGTCGCGGTGGTGCGCCTGCACCCGGTGGTCGCAACTACCGGGATGCTGTTCCTGCTCGTGGGCCTGTCGCTGAGCATCGCCCAGAACCCCGTGGCCGCACCGAACAATTGGACGGAAGTCTTCGCCGGGGGCATCGGCATCGTCCCGGGTGCACTTATGACGATCGGCGTCGCCGGGCTGATCTGGTTCGCCCTGCGCCGCACGGCCTTTGTCAGCAATCTCCTTGCCACCGGTGACAGCGATGTATCCGCCTACGGTTCCGGTGCGAACATCACGTCGATCCGGATCCTGGCCTACACCCTGGGCGGACTGTTTGCCGGAATCGCCGGAATTGCGTTAACCGCCCTCGTGCAGTCGTCGCAGTCTTCGCTCGCCTCCACCTATGCCCTGCTGGGGCTCGCCGCAGCAATCCTGGGCGGAACCAGCCTGGCCGGCGGCCGCGGTGGCCTGTTGGGTGCACTCTTCGGAGCGGTCGCCATCTATCTCCTGCAGCAACTGCTCACCGCCTCCGGTGTTGCTCCCAGCCTCATCCAATTCGCCTATGGCGCCGTCCTCGTCGTCGGCGTCGTGCTGGGTGCGACGCTTCTGGCCCCCCGCATGAAGAGGAACCCATCATGACCAGTGACACCCTGTCCCCCGCACAAACAACCCATGCGCCCCCGGCGCGGCAAATGACCTGGACCAGGTTCAGGGCCTGGGTCTTGGAAGTACCGGCCCTGCAGGTCCTCGTCGTCCTGGCACTGGCGGCCTGGCTGCTGACCACCATGCCCGCCATGGCAAACCCCCGGTCAATTACCTCGATCCTTGTCATCACGTCCCTGCTCGCCCTCGCCGCCATGGGTCAAACACTTGTGGTGATCCTGGGGGGACTCGACCTTGCTGCCCCGGGCTACATCCTTTTCGGTGCCTTCATGGCGGCGAACGTTGCGGGCAAGCTCGCGCTCCCGGCCGTCGTCGCGCTGCTGATCACCGCCTTGGTCTGCGGTGGCATCGGCGCCCTGATCGGCTGGATCTGCCACCGCTTCGCGGTCCAGCCACTTATCGTCACGCTGGGAACAGGCGCCGCCATTACCGGCGCGACGCTGTTCTTCGCAGACGGCGACTATTCCTCCGCCCCGCCGGTCGAGCTCCGCTCCCTGGCAAGCTTGCGGGGCGCCACCTTCGGCCTGCCGTTCCCCCCGATCATCCTGATTGTGCTCCTGTGCGGGGCAGGAATGTGGATCTTCCTCAACCGCACCGCGGCGGGGCGCCGCTTCCGAGCGACAGGAATCAACTTCCGGGCCGCAGGACTGACAAGGATCCGGACATCAGCCGTGTGGACCGCGGTCTTTGCCGCCTCCGGTGCCCTGGCCGGTGTCGCCGGCGTCTTTATCGCATCCTTCGGCTCGGGATGGTCCCAGACCATCGGGGAACCCTATCTGTTCTCCGGCCTTGCCGCCGTCCTCGTCGGCGGCACAATCTTCGGCTCGATCCGCGGCAGCTACACCCGGACGCTGCTGGGCGCACTCATCCTCACCCTCCTGTCCACGATCATCGTCAGCAACGGGCTGACCGAAGCCCAGAGCCGCATTGTCTTCGGGATCATCATCCTTGCTGTGGTCTCGCTTTACGGCCGGGAACGCCACGTGCGCGACAGATTCTGAGGCTGGTCCGATCTCCGGCAATTTCCGGGAATCCATGCAGAGCGTCAAACCAATACGGCGATTCCGAGCCCAGATCCAACCACCATCAGTGATTCTGCTTCAACTGACAATCAAGGAGACACATGTCCGCTGAGACCGCCACCGCTGCCGAGGTCCTCTCCACACCTTGGAGAATCGACGGCCTGACCATCAAGAACCGCTACATCCTCAGCCCCATGGCCGTCCTCCAGCCGACGAAGGACGGACACCCCAGCGACCAGACCATCGCGTTTCTCACCACGCGGGCACGCGGCGGTGCAGGACTGATCATCATCGGCGGCGGTGTGGCCACCGAGCGTGGGAACCAAGAGGCTCCGTTCCGGCCCCTCATGCGCCTGGACACCGATGAATTCATTCCCGGTCTGCGCCGCATGGTCGATGCCGTGCACGAATATGGTGTCCCCATTTTCGCGCAGATCTTCCCCAGCTTCGGCGCCATGGGCGTGCCCGGCGAGGGTCGGCCCACAAGGGCTGCGAGCCCAAAGCCGGTTCGCATGGCCGCGCCCCGCCTGCCGCACGGTTTCTACATTCCCGGCGGCAGGACAAACCCGACTCCGGAAGAAATCACCAAGGAAGACATCCTTGAGGTCCAGGAACAAACCGTCGCCGCGGTACTTCGTGCCAGGGCGGCCGGCTTCGACGGGGTCGAACTGGGGGCGCACATGCGCTACCTCTATTCCTCATTCCTGTCGCCGCGCACCAACTGGAGGACCGACGAATACGGCGGCAGCACAGAAAACCGCGCCCGCATCCTGGTGGACACGGTTCGCGCCATCCGCTCAGAAGTCGGCCCCGACTACCCCGTAGGCCTGAGGATGAGCACCAACGACCATCTTCCCGACGGCCAGGGGCCTGAAGGGTTCGCAGAAGTCGCCGCGGTCATTGAGAAGGAAGGTCTGGGCTACATCGCCTTGAGTGATGCCAACTATGAGTCAATGGACGACAACCTCACCTCCCGTTCAGGCGCAATCCTGGACCACGGAGAACCGCAAGCATTCCGCGCCGCCATGCCAACAGTCCCCTTGCTCCTCAGCAGCACCTACGACCCCCAACAGTGTGCAGACGCAATCAGCGCCGGCGTCGCTGACGGGATCATGCTGGCCCGCCAACTGCTGGCCGATCCGGAATTCCCCAACAAGACCCTCCAAGGCCGAGAGGAAGAGATCGTGTGGTGCGACCACGACAATTCCTGCCTGCGCCGCCTGATCTTCAACGTCCCCGTCCGGTGCCACAAAAACCCGGCCATGGGACGCGAAAGCATCCTCGCCGGTGCCAGGGAACCAATCTCGGTAAAACTACAGAACCCGGCCCAGAACCTGCTCATTGCCGCAACCGGATCACCGGTCCTCATGGGCCTGGCTGACAAGCTTGCCACCGCCGGCCAGAAGGCCTCCAAAAGCTGACACGGCACTGCGCCGGGCGTCCTTTCGAAGGCAAGCCCGGCGCAGCAGCGGTGCGGACCCAAAAAAGATGTGCACCCCGACTCCTGCAGGAGACGGGGCGCACACGGATCTAACCTTGACCGCGGAAGGACTCGCCGTCGTTCAGTCCGCCGAACGCAGGGCCCTGCCCGTGCCGCGGTAAATCGCTACCGCCCGTTCCCCCGCCCGCACCACAACATCGACAATCATCCGGCGGCCCTCGTGAAAGGTCACCTCAGCGCAGGCCACCAGATCCTCGGAAATGCGGGCCGGGGAAATATAAGAGATCGAAGCCTCGGCGGTCGCGATTCCGGTGCCGAACGTGTTCGCAGCCATGGCGAACGCGGTGTCCGCCAACGCGAACACAAATCCACCATGAGCAATCCCGTGCCCGTTAGCCATCTGGGGCGTGACAGTCAGGACGGCACGGGCACGCCCCTCGCTGGCGCTCAGCACCTGAATGCCAAGGCCTTCCAAAGCCCGGTCGGCGGCGAGCATCGAGCGGGCCGGGTCAGCAATAAGGGTTGACTGCTTCACGAGAGCCTCTCCACTACCATCGCCATGCCCTGGCCACCGCCCACGCAAAGCGTGGCCAGTCCGAGGGATCCATCAGTCATCTGCAATCCGTTGATGAGCGTTCCCACCAACCGCACACCCGTCGCACCGAAGGGGTGGCCCAGGGCAATTGCCCCACCAAACGGGTTGACCCGCTCGGGATCGGCCCCGAGCTTGCGGACCACGGGCACCACCTGGGCGGCGAAGGCCTCGTTCAGCTCCACGATGTTAATGTCACCGATCGACAGTCCCAACCGATCAAGGAGGCGACGGGACGCGTCCACCGGCCCCAGTCCCATAATCTCCGGCGAAAGGCCACTCGCGGCACTGCCCAAAATGCGAACTAATGGCCGCAACCCGAGTTCACCAGCGCGGCGGGCACTCATCACCACCAAGGCCGACGCACCATCGTTGAGCGGACTGGCGTTACCCGCAGTGACTGTTCCGGAATCGCGAAACACCGGGCTGAGGCCTGAAAGGCCTTCCATCGTGGTTCCCGGGCGCGGGCCGTCATCGGCCCCGATGCTGCCGGCGGCCGTGGCCACCGGCACGATCTCGCGGGCAAAGTACCCGGACTCGACACCCCGTTCCGCCCTGCGCTGGGACTCCAGGGCCCATTCGTCCTGGTCACGCCGGGAGGTCCCGGTGTGACGGGCCACGAACTCGGCGGTCTTGCCCATCGAAAGATACACATCGGGCAGTTCCCCGCGGTCCCGGGGGTCAGACCATGGCTGGCCGGCTTCGAAGACGCCATTGGCACGTCGTGCTGCGTCCGAGAAGGCGGGATGAGGGTTTTCAGTCACTGGAGGCGTCGAACTGGTCGATTCGACGCCCGCAACCAGGAAGGCATCGCCATCGCCCGCCCTCACGGCTTGGGCAGCCATTGCAGTGGCTTGCAACGAGGAGGCGCAGAAGCGGTTCACTGTGACCGCAGGGACAGTGTCCATTCCTGCAAGCACCATGATTCGGCGCCCAACGTTATCTCCCTGGGCGCCCTGCGGGACAGCGCAACCGACGTAGGCATCCTCGAACTCGACAGGCTCGAGCTGTGGAACAGCAGCTAGCGCTCCCCGAATAGCTGCCAGCGCGAGGTCTTCGGGGCGCTCAGCAGCCAATGAACCCTTACGGGCCCGGCCGATCGGCGTCCTGCGGTAGGCAACGACAACAGCGTCGCGCGGCTCCAGAGCAGACTTCACGATCATGCTTTCCCTTCATTGTGGTCCGCCCGCACGCGGCGACTGCCCTGGCACGAGGTGGATTGGAAAGATTGCGAACGCAAAGTCCACGCTCCCAAAGTGAGGGGGCCGTAATCCATGCACTCCATATCTGCAAAGATATACGGTTCGTATCGTATTGCACAAGGGCTGAGGTTCAGGACCACCATCGGGCGCAAGTCAAGATGAAGTAGACACGACATGGCGGCCTTTGCCAATGCTTCTGCCGGGCAGCACGTTGCCTGACGATCCGTTACTTCCCATCAGGTCACGCTGGCCCGGATGTAAGCAAACGCTACCTGGAGCTATTACTTGGCCGTGAGCCCTTCAAGAACCGTCTGCAGGACCGCATCAGTGGCTTTAGCATCAAGGGGGCCGGACTGGAACAACAGGCGGAAGTACAAGGGAGCATAAAGCAGCTCCGTAACCACCTGCACGTCGAGATCCTTGCGTATCGAACCCTCACTTATGGCTCTCTCTACCAGCGACGAAACGGCCTCCGCCCGCGGAAGCCAGAAATGTTTCTTGAATTCCGCCATGGCCAACTCGTCCTGCTGGCACTCGCCGATGAGCTGCGCGACAAGCCGACCCTCGATGCCCGCATAGACCTCCGCCAAGGAGGCCATGTGCTCACGAAGTGCATCGATCGCAGGGACATCCTGGCGCACCGGAGTGCGGGCAACATGGTTGTCCAAGAAAGTATCGATCACCACCGCCACCTTGCTCGACCACCACCTATAGATGGTGGTCTTGCTGACGCCGGCCTCGCGGGCAATCCGCTCGATCGAGAGCTTTTGCACCGTAAACCCGGTAGACCCCGAATCTTCGAGCAACTTCATCGTTGCTTCCAAAATGGAGCGACGACTTTCTTCACTTCTGACTGCCATGAACCAACCCTACGACGATAGTCATTCAATACGAAACGTACACGACCGGGGTTAGTGAAACGGGTTGGATGCAGGCCGCCCATGCCAGCTCAAAATGCTGCCCAAGGGCCAGAGGCGCTCGGAAGCCGTAATCCCGCCCGACTAATTATTGGGGTTTCTATGCGGTCCCACTCCCCCACCGCTTACGGTGTGTTCGCCAGTTAGGGCACACCCAAAGCTGACACACCGTTCCTTGCCTGGCCCTCCAAGCAAACCGGAATTGATCCAGGTTGAACGAGGAGGCCGGTCCGTCCGCCCACGGCCGGGGACAATTGTTATAGGTTATCCACCGCTACTGCTGCCAGGGAGGTACCCCAACGGCTCCCACTTCCAGCCGTGGATAACCTGAATTGATCCCAGCCATGGACGGATCGGAGCGCCATTACGTCGGGCTGCGTGATCGGCAAGCACGGTTTGCCCTGCCGAAGCAGGTCAACGGAATATCCGTCCTCGGCGTTTTGACAGGGATGCGAGAGTGCCTGCGAAGGGAGCTGTTCCATCCTCGTTTCGAGGCATCTTCTTCCCACTTTCCGGTGCCCGCGCTGCACCTCTGTGCAGCAAAAGGCCCAGGAGGTGCAGTCTGAAGTGTCGTCCGTTCGGGTTAGATGGTTTGTCCTGCGTCGGCGAGAAGTGTGCTTCCGGTCATGATGGTGGACAGGTCGCTTGCACAGAATAGGACGACGCGGGCGATGTCGTCCGGGGTTCCGATGCGGCCGATGAGGCTGTTTGTCATGACGGCCATTGCTTCGTCTGTCCCGCTGGGTGGATGCGCGGCGGCTGCGGCCATGTTGCCCTCGGTGGGTACGAACGTGGGTGCGACTCCGAGGACGCGGATTCCGAGGGGCGCGAATTCCAGTGCCATTTGCTTGGTCATGCCGCGGACTGCGTGTTTGGATCCGACGTAGGCGGAGAGCCCCGGGGCTGTTCCGGTGAATCCGGCGGTGGAGACGATGTTGATGATGACTCCCCCGCCGTTGCCGCTGCTCATGTGGCGTGCGGCTTCACGGGAGCCGTTGAAGACCCCGCGGGTGTTCACAGCGAATACCTGCTCCCAGGTGTCATCGGGTGTCTGGAGGACCGGGACGCTGGGGAAAATGCCCGCGTTGTTCACCCAGATGTCGATGCCGCCGAGTTCTTCGACCGCTGATGACGCGCCTGCGCGCACTGATGCGGAGTCGGCGACATCCATGGCGACACCGAGTGATCGCACGGAAAAGCGTTTGGTGATTTCGTCGGCCACTGCCTGCGCCTTTTCCGCATTGATATCGCCGATGAGGACGTTGGCGCCTGCTTCTGCAAGCCGGAAGGCGATGGCTTTGCCTAGGCCTTGCGCCCCGCCGGTGACGACAGCCTGTCGCCCGGTCAGGGACAGTAGGTCTGCGAGAGGTGCCGCGGAGACGTCGGCGAAAGCGGTTGTCATGACAGAACTCCTGTGTCGAGTTCGTTATGCTGGGCGACGCGGCCGAGCCAGGCGAGGCTTGGCTTGGGAGCACGGGCGAAGGTTTCCCGGTCGATGGCGATCAGACCAAAGGTCGGTTCCCAGTGTCCCCACTCGAAGTTGTCCAGGAGCGACCAGTGGAGGTAACCGAGCACGTCAATGCCCTCCGTCATTGTCTCGTGAAGGCCGTGCAGCGCTTCGGTGGTGTAACGGATCCGTTGGTTGTCATCGGCAGTTGCGATCCCGTTTTCCGTGATGAGCACGGGCACGCCTCCGGTGATGTCCCAGGCATGACGGACGGCCATGCTGAGGGCGTCCGGACGGTATGCAGTGCCCACGAGGGTGTTGTCGGGATGTGGCGGGTGCGGGACGAGGCCATTGGCGTCGACTTCCTGGCTGGAATATGCCTGCACGCCGACGAAGTCGTCCCCGCGGCTGCCTTCCCAGTAGACGTCTTCTTTGCCGTAACGGATCTCCAGCAGTTTCTCCTCACCTCCAGGAGCGGCTGTGAGCGCGCCGGCCGCGATGGTCCATCCGATCTTGGCGTTGGTGCGTGAGCGCAGGATGTCACGGGCTGCATGGTGGATGGCGGTGAAGGTGCGCCCGATTTCCGGATCGGCGTAGGTGAGGAAGTCGCTGTGTGTCTGCTTCTTCTCCCCCTCGGTTTCAACGGTGGGGCTCTGCCATTGGGCGCCCTGGGTCTGCTGCATCCGGCGCATGGCGGTCATGATGGCCGCCTGCATGTTAGGTTCGTTCATGGTGACGACCCATTCGACGCCGTCCAGGATGTCGGTGGTGGCGGTGACGTAGCGCTGGAACTTTTCGGATGCATCCGGAGCCAGCCAGCCGCCGTCGTTCGCGAACCACTGCGGGGTGGTGAAGTGCTGCAGGGTGACGACGGGAGTGACGTTCCGCTCGAAGCAGTACTCGATCATGCGGCGGTAGTGTGCGAGCTCGGCCTTGGAGAAGTGCCCTTGGACGGGTTCGATCCGGGACCACTCGAGGCTGAACCGGTAGGAAGTCAGGCCTGCGTCAGCGAGGAGTGCGATGTCTTCCCGGTAGCGGTGGTAGCTGTCGCAGGCGTCGCCGGAGAGTTCCATGCCGGGCATGGTCAGTTCGCGGGCCCACCAGTCGCTGTTGACGTTGTTGCCTTCAATCTGGTGGCCGGCAGTCGCGGCACCCCATAGGAAGCCGTTGGGGAAAATTGTCATGTCATCCTCTTCTGTGAGTCTTGGTGTCTTGGTGCCTTGGGCCCGGCAAGGTTTTCTAAACTGTTACCGTTGACCGGAATGGGCCTGCGGT
Organism: Arthrobacter sp. RT-1; assembly: GCF_003367205.1. NCBI lineage: Bacteria > Bacillati > Actinomycetota > Actinomycetes > Micrococcales > Micrococcaceae > Arthrobacter > Arthrobacter sp. RT-1. Next base: position 43,399 of record NZ_QRGQ01000010.1, on the reverse strand, counting down.
GGTCGTGTGCGCGAAGGCGCTGGCCACACGGAACCGGCCCGGGCCGGCGGTGTGCTCGGTACCATCGGGGAAGATGATGCGGGCGGTGGTGTCGACTGGGATGTCGGCGTCTATACGCAGTTCTTCACCGTCGAGCTGCCAGTGCACCTTGATCGTCCCGTTGGGGGTTTCGTGTGAGCCGCGCGCCCAGGTAAGTCCCGGGCCGGGGGTTGGAGCGATGACAACGGAGCGCCAGGCTACCGTGTCCTGGTCCTGTCGCAGGCCGAGGGTGTATTCGTGGAGGAACCGGAGCACGGTTCCTTTGCTGTAGTGGTTCAGGGATTCGTGGGCGTTGCCTTCCTCGTCGATCCCTTCCCAGGCTTCCCAGATCGTTGTGGCGCCCTTATCCACCATGTACAGCCATGACGGCGCGGTGCGCTGCAGGAGCAGCTCGTACGCGACATCCTCCCGGCCGGCCTCGACGAGGACGGGCAGGAGGTCTCCGGTGGAGAGGAACCCTGTGCCCACATGTGTATCCGCGGAGCGGATGAGCTCAACGAGCCGGTCGACCGCCAGCCCGCGGGTGTGTTCGGGCAGGAGCCCGAATGCCAGGGCGCGGACGTAGCTTGCCTGGCTGTCGGTGGCTGTAGTGCCATCCGTACGAAGGTAGGCTGCCTGCCACGCTTCACGGACGGAGTCGGAGATTGCCGCGTACTGTGCCGCCTCTCCGGCCCGGTTAAGAACGTGTGCGATACGGGCGAGCGTGGTGGTGGACCGGTAAAGGTACGCGGTTCCGACTTCGCCTTTGTCTTCCATGAACCAGGCCATGGGGTTGTCCTGGACGGGGTCGATCAGTTTCCCGTCGGCGTCGCGTTTCTTCGGTTCTGTCCATTCGCCCCAGTGGAACGTGCCGTCCCACAGATACTGCTCAAAGGGCTCCGGGTCGGGTGAGAGCTGGGCGCGGCTGTGGTGGCGGGTGGTCTGTGCCTTCTCGAGAGCCCACTGCACCCAACGGGTCATGGCGTCCCAGTTCTCGGCGAGTACTGCGTCGTCGCCGTAGGCCTTGTACAGCTCCCAGGGCACGGCCACGATGGCGTCTCCCCAGCCTGCGGAACCGGTCATCATCGCGAACTGGTCCGTCAGGTTGTTCTTAATGCGGCGGCCGTCGGGCGAGAAGTTGGCGATGCGGCCGTCTTCGAGTTGGTCGTCGCGCACTGACCGTAGCCATTTACGGCTGAACCCGAGCACGTCCCGCAGCCTTGTGGCCGTGGAGATAAACACCTGGTAGTCCCCCGTCCAGGCCAGACGCTCCCGGGTGGGGCAGTCCGTGGGGACATCGACGGCGTTTCCAAGGAAGCTCCACGCGCCGATGCTGTGCAGGTGGTTGAGGTCTTCGTTGCTGCAGGAGAATTCACCGGTTCGGCGGAGGTCGGTGTGAACGACCTCCATGGCCAGCGTCGACGGATCCAGAGTCGCACCGTCGCGGCTGATACGGGCGTACTGGAATCCATGGACCGTGTGGCGCGGCTCGAACACCGCGGGGACCGCTCCTGCAATCACTTCATCACGCTGAGAGAAGATCCTTGCGGGCTCTCCCGGCCGGTGCGAATCCAGATGGGAGGTCGACAGGTCCCCGTCCGGACCAAGATGCTCGCCGTACTCAATCAGCGTGCGCGTGCCCTCAGGGCCGAGGTCCTCCAGCCGGATCCAGCCTGAGGCGTTCTGGCCGAAGTCAGCCACCCACACTCCCGGCCGGACCTCGAGGAGGCGCTCAGGTTTACGCGATTCGGTGACCCGCACCGGCGGTGCCGGCGACCAGTCAATGGGCGGTGCTTCGACTGCTCCTGCGAGGGCTTTCACGGGCACTACTGCGGGCAAGGTTAAGTCGAGTGTTTGCCCGTCCATAAGGTCTGCCCGCGTGGTGTGCGACGGCGTGCTGGTCCAGGTGTCGTCTGTGACGACAACGTGGTGGGATCCGTCGGCCAGTTCGATGTGCAGTTCGGCGAGTACTCCGAGGGTGGTGCCCCAGCCGGCGGGGAGGCGGAATGCCCCGACTTGTCCGCGGTACCAGCCGTCAGAGACTTCGACGTCAATGCGGTTCCGCCCCGGCTTGAGCGCGGATGTCACGTCTGATGCTTGGGCGTAGAGCGTGCGGTCGTACGACGTCGATCCGGGGGCAAGTTCGGTAGTCCCCGCCCGTTCACCATTAATGGCGGCGGTGTAGATACCGAGGGCGGTCGAGTACAGCCGGGCAGACTTCACACCGGCCGAAAGTTCGAACTCGGCAGACAGGACGTTTGCGGGCCGTTGGCCGTAGCCAGGGTCCTCGTTTTCGACCGGCGAGATCCATGAGGCGGTCCAGTCCGGGTTGAGGAGTCCGACTTCGAATGGGGACCAGTCAGACCACTCGGCATTGATACCGGCGGCCCGCACACGCCACTGCACCCGTTGGCGGCTGCGCAGTGGCGCCCAAGGCCAGGCAACATACAGGTGCCCGGTAGCTGTTGCCGCTTGCTCCGGTCCACCGTCGATGAGCGCTTCGAGCTCAAAGTCCTGGCCGGCGGCATCAAGAGCGGGTTTCCAGGACAGCCGTGGCGCAGATCCCGTCACCGGGAACTCATCGCCACCGCTGTCAACGGTCAGGTCGTAGGGCGCTCCGCCCATTCGTGGTCCTTCTTCCTTGAGTACGGGAACAGCGTCTAGCGGACGGTCTTGACCTTGACCGCGATCACCAAACCGCCCAGCAGGGCAAGGACAGCGCCGGCAAGATACAGGAGTGTGTAGTTCTTCTCCGCGCCCACGGCACCTAAGGTGATGACAAGGGAGGCGATGAGCGGGGCGACGGCGCTGGGTATTTTCTGCGCGAAGGCCACGACGGCCATGTAGCGTCCGGTTTCGGTGCGGTTGGGCAGGATGGCAAAGATGATGGCCTGGTCGACGGTAGCGAACACGGCGATCGCCATCTGCATCAGGACTGCCCCGACGATCAGCTGCGGCAAGGACCAGGCAAAGGCCTCAGCCACCGCACCGGCGACGAAGAGAACCGCAGCGATCAGGACGAACAGGCGCCGGCGCTTGAGCTTGTCTGACAGGAACCCGCCCAGCAGTGCGCCCCCCGCAGCAGCGACGACGCCCAGCATGCCGATGGTGGCGACGACACCAGCCACCTCGCGGACCGGGAGCTCGAGGCGCTGCGCGTAGAAGAAGGTGCCGAAAGTGGTGTTGAAGTACAGGCCCATGAAGAACACGAACCGTCCGAGCCAGTTCCACGCAAAGTCGGGGTACTTGCGCACGTTGAAGCCGTAGCTGGCAACCAGCGACTTCGCGGTGACCTCCGAGTGGACGGCGATATTCTTGGAACTTCCCTCGGGCTTGATCAGCGGAAACAACGCCAGGAGCACTGCCCCGACAACCCCCGGAACGACGAAGACCAGCAGAGTGTTGGACGAGACCGCGTAGGCGATTCCAATGCCGAGCACGGGGGCGATCTGTGTCATCAGCCCGGTCAGTGCGGACACCTTGCCGCGTTGCTGCTCGGGGAGCTTGTCGGCCATCAGGTTCTGGATCGCACCCCCGGAAATAGACCACCCCGACATGCCCAACACCCAGCCTGCACCCACGATCAGCAGGTTCGGCGCCGACCCCATCACGATCAGGCCGGCAAGACCGATCGCCGTGCCGAGGAAGATGAACGGTGTCCGGCGCCCGAACCGGGACCGAGTGCGGTCGCTCCAGATCCCGACCATTGGACTGATGAGAAGGTAGATCAGCTGAGCCGTGCCGGTGATGTAGCCGAGGACTTCCTCCTGGCCAGGAGCGAGTTCAGTAATCCGCACCGCGATACCGTACGAGAGCGGAACCATCATGGCCATTGATGCCCCGAAGCTGGCCAGCATTAGCCAGAAGATATAGCCCCGGCTCACTGGCGACTGGGGCTCTTCAGCGACGGTCTCCACACCGCCGGAAGGTTCGCCGGGATTCTGGTTTCCAGGCACTGGCTGGGCAGCCGCAATGCCGCCAACGAAACCAGAAGCCTCGTGTTCGTTCGTAGTCACCTATGACTCCTTAATCGGATGGCTCCCCGCCCGCGGCACCGCAAACAACGGACGACAACTGTGTCGAAAGCCAAGTAAATAGTAACCATCGTGGTTACTCTTCGAAGAATAGTAGCCATAGTGGTTACAATTGGCAACAGTCCCGGAAAGAAAACCAGCCGGAGAAAAGAGACGAACTCGTGACCACAACTGCCGAGCAAGAGACCGGGAAGAAGGCCGGCCCGCGACGCCGCGGCCCCTACGCATCAACTCCCGCCCGCCGAGCGGAAATCGTCCGGGCAGCTTCCGCCAGCTTTGCCGAGCACGGCTACGAAAGGGCATCCCTGAGGGATATTGCCGCGCGAGCAAACGTGACGCACGCGGCCTTGCTCCGCCACTTCGCCACAAAGGATGATCTCCTCCTGGCCGCCCTCGCGCAGCGTGATGCCGACGATGCCGAACTAGCCCGCCGCATCATCGAATCGAGGGTGCCCAGAGAGCAGGTGCTGACCAGCGTTCTGCGGGATGAGTTTGCCCATCCCGACCAACAGCGAAACTGGCTCGCGATCACCATCGCGGCGACGAATCCGAGCCATCCCGCCCACGACTTTTTTATTGCCCGTCGGGAAAAAATGCGCGATCACTTCACCAGCACTCGACTCGCCACCACACAGGACAGCGAGGAACTCACCGCCGACGACAAAGTAACCATGGTGATGGCGATGATCGACGGGCTCCGGATCCAGTCGCTCCTCGATCCCGAACGGCCCCTGCTCCATCTCATGGAAACACTCATGCGGTTCATCGCTTCCCCCAAAAATGGAGGAACCTCGCCCAGCTAGAGCACACCCCGACCTGACGTCAGGAAACCCCCAAAAACCCGTCAGAATAGGGCCGGAACCACCATTTCCCGACACCCCCGATGGAAGGTCCTAGCCCCAACCTGACAGAGCCAGGGAGCAACAACCCCTAGTCGAACCGCACAGCGTCCCACTCCAGCACCCGCGGCTGGGCCAGGCCCTCCACCACAAACGGATCCCCGCCAATAAACCGCTCCGCTTCCGCCCGCGAAGAAAAGATCCCCATCGAGGCGCCGGCCGGATCGTCCGCCTGGAACGGGCCCAGTGCGATCAGCCCGCCGCCGTCGGCATGGAACGCTTCGAAGTAGGCCTGATGGCGCGGGTACGTCTCGAAAACGCGCGAGCGGTCAATGCCCTCGGCCAGGCTGTACAGGACAACGCACTCCATCCGCCGGTCCTAGGAGCCTGTCTTCCGGCCGGTGAGCTTGTCCAGCAGCCGGTCCACCATGCCCACACCCGCTCCCACCGTCTTGTGGAAAAGCTCCGAATGCGGCGCGCTGGGGTGCGGCCGGGTGGGCGCCAGCTTTTTCGCCTTCTCCACCTTCTCGCCCATCTCCACGAGCTTCTCCCGGGGAATGTGCTGGCGCAGCTTCGGGAACTGTTCGGACTCCTCGTCACCCGCGTGATGCGTCAGCTGTCCCTCGAGCTCACGCACCAGGTCCATAAAAGAGGAATCCGAAGGCTCGGCTTTCTCCAGCTGCTTCATCAGCTTGACGATGTCGTCGTGCTCTTTCTTGTCGTGCTCCACTTCCTCTTTACCGTTGGGCACGTGGTCCTCGATGGCGGGGTACACGAACATCTCCTCCGCCACGGCATGGCGCATCACTTCCGCGATCAGGGTGTCCGCCAGGTCCCGGCGCTGGGTTCCATCCGGGGCAGCATGGATCTGCGCGATCAGTCCGATCATCTCCCGGTGATCAGCGGTCAGGATGTCCACGACGTCCACGTTCGCACCGGCAGAATGGGTATCACTCATGACTTGGCCTCCTCCTTGGATCGCTTCCTTATAAGCGGGGTGAGACGGTCAAATTACCACGCGGAAACAGCCGGATAAAGAGGCCAACAGCGCCCTGCATCTGGACATCTCCCCGGCCAGGTAGCACGATCTGAGGTGTGACCCCCACAGACCCCTACCTGCGCGAACTGATCCAGCTCCGCCGCGTCAAGGACAGGATGGACCGGGAGTACGCGCAGCCCCTGGACGTCGAATCCCTCGCCAAGGACATCCCCATGTCCGCCGGCCACTTCAGCCGCCGCTTCAAGCTCGCCTACGGCGAATCGCCCTACAGCTACCTCATGACCCGGCGGATCGAGCGGGCCATGGCACTGCTCCGCAAAGGCGACCTTTCCGTCACGGAGGTGTGCTTCGCCGTCGGCTGTTCCTCGCTGGGAACCTTCAGCACCCGCTTCAGCGAACTGGTCGGCATGCCGCCCAGCGCCTATAAACAGGAGGCGGAACGCGCGACGGCGGGAATCCCCGCGTGCGTCGAAAAGCAGGTGTCAAGACCGGTCAGGAATCGAGAAGCGCCCGCCCCGGAGCCGCACCTAGCATGACTGCCATGGACATCACCATCAGCTCAAGTTTCCTTCCGCACACCGATCCGGACGCCTCCATGGCGTTCTACCGCGACGCCCTCGGCTTCGAAGTCCGCAATGACGTGGGGCGCGGCACCATGCGCTGGATCACCGTGGGCCCGGCCGGCCAGAAGGACGTCTCCATCGTCCTGTACCCGCCGGCCGCGGACCCCGGCGTCACCGATGACGAACGCCGCACCATCGCCGAAATGATGGCCAAAGGCACCTACGCAACGGTGGTCCTCTCCTCCCCCGACGTCGACGCCGCCTTCACCCAGGTTGAGGCGAGCGGGGCCGACGTCGTCCAGGAACCCATCGACCAGCCCTACGGAATCCGGGACTGCGCCTTCCGGGACCCCGCCGGCAACACCGTCCGCATCAACCAGCAGCCGTAGGCTGATAACCAGCGACGCCGAAGGAGGCTGCGAGCGCAGCCTCCCCTTCGCGCCGCACGACAGATGGAGACCCGATGAGCACGGACACGGATACGGCCACCAGCGCCAGCAGGCCCTCGGACGGCACGCATGCCGCCGACAGCCACGACCTGATCCGCGTGCAGGGCGCGCGGGAAAACAACCTCAAGGACATCAGCGTCGAACTGCCCAAACGCCGGCTGACCGTGTTTACGGGCGTCTCCGGGTCCGGGAAGAGTTCCCTGGTGTTCGCCACCATCGCCGCCGAATCGCAGCGGATGATCAACGAAACCTACAGCGCGTTCGTGCAGGGCTTCATGCCGAGCCTCGCCCGGCCGGAGGTGGACTTCCTTGAAGGCCTGACGACGGCCATCATCGTTGACCAGGAACGGATGGGCGCGAACCCGCGCTCCACCGTGGGCACCGCCACCGACGCCAACGCCATGCTGCGCATCCTCTTCAGCCGCCTCGGCACCCCCTACGTCGGCCCGCCCACGGCCTACTCCTTCAACGTCCCCACCCGCAAAGCCAGCGGCGTGATGTCCACGGACAAGGGCGGCCGGGTGGAAAAGGCCGTGGTCAGCCAGGCGGTCTACCTCGGCGGCATGTGCCCGCGGTGCGAGGGCATGGGCAACGTCAGCGACATCGACCGCACGGCACTGTACGACGACGGCAAGTCACTGAGCGAGGGCGCGCTGACAGTTCCGGGCTACTCCATGGACGGCTGGTACGGCCGGCTGTTCGAGGGGATGGGCCTGCCGATGGACAAGCCGATCGCCAAATTCACCGCGAAGCAGCTGGACACGATGCTCTACGCGGAGCCCACCAAGATCAAGGTGGAGGGCGTCAACCTCACCTTCGAGGGCATCATCCCGAAGATCCAGAAGTCCATGCTGTCCAAGGACGTGGAGGCGATGCAGCCGCACGTCCGCCGCTTCGTGGAGCGGGCCGTGACGTTCCAGCTTTGCCCGGAATGCGAGGGGACGCGGCTGACCAAGGAAGCACTGTCCTCGAAAATCAACGGCAAGAACATCGCCGAGCTGTGCCAGATGCAGATCAGCGACCTCGCCGAGTGGGTCCGCGGGCTGAAGGACGCCTCGGTGGCTCCCCTGCTCAAAGGACTCCAGCACCTGCTCGACTCGTTCTCCGACATCGGCCTGGGCTACCTCAGCCTGGACCGGCCGGCCGGCACCCTCTCCGGCGGCGAGGCCCAGCGCACCAAGATGATCCGGCACCTCGGATCCTCGCTCACGGACGTCACGTACGTCTTCGACGAACCCACCATCGGGCTCCACCCGCACGACATCGAGCGGATGAACCAGCTGCTGCTGCAGCTGCGGGACAAGGGCAACACCGTCCTGGTAGTGGAGCACAAGCCGGAGACCATCGCCATCGCCGACCACGTCGTCGACCTTGGGCCGGGGGCCGGCAGCGCCGGCGGCACGGTCTGCTTCGAGGGCACCGTGGAGGACCTCCGGGCCAGCGACACCATCACCGGCCGGCACCTCGGGGACCGCGCCTCCCTCAAAGAAACCGTCCGGAAGGCGACCGGGGCACTCGAGGTGCGCGGGGCCTCCATGCACAACCTCCAGGGCGTCGACGTCGACATCCCCCTGGGCGTCCTTTGCGTGGTGACGGGCGTGGCCGGCTCGGGAAAGAGCTCGCTGATCCACGGCTCAGTGGCCAAGCGCGAGGGCGTGGTGGTGATCGACCAGGGCGCCATCAAGGGGTCCCGGCGCAGCAACCCTGCGACTTACACCGGCCTGCTTGAGCCTATCCGCAAGGCGTTTGCCAAGGCCAACGGCGTGAAGCCGGCCCTGTTCAGCTCCAACTCCGAGGGCGCCTGCCCCACCTGCAACGGCGCCGGCGTCATCTTCACCGAGTTGGGCGTAATGGCGACAGTGGAGTCGCCGTGCGAGGACTGCGAGGGCCGCCGCTTCCAGGCCGCCGTGTTGGAATACACGCTCGGCGGACGCAACATCGCCGAGGTGCTGGACATGTCCGTGACGGAGGCCGCCGGTTTCTTCGCCGAGGGCGAGGCCAAGACCCCTCCGGCGCGGACCATCCTCAAGCGGCTGGACGACGTCGGCCTGGGCTACCTGAGCCTGGGCCAACCGCTGACCACTCTGTCCGGCGGCGAGCGCCAGCGGCTCAAGCTCGCCACCCAGATGGCCGAAAAGGGCGACGTCTACGTCCTGGATGAGCCCACCACCGGCCTGCACCTGGCCGACGTGGAGAACCTGCTCGGCCTGCTGGACCGGCTGGTGGAGTCCGGGAAGTCGGTGATCGTCATCGAGCACCACCAGGCGGTCATGGCCCATGCCGACTGGCTGATCGATCTGGGGCCGGGAGCAGGGCACGACGGCGGCCGGATCGTTTTCGAGGGAACGCCGGCTGAGCTTGTGGCGGCACGGCCCACACTGACCGGCGAGCATCTGGCGGCCTACGTCGGTGGTTGAGCCAGGGCAAACCTACCGGTACGGCGTCGAGATCCTGCACCTGCTGGTGTCCCCCTCGCACGCCTACTTCGGCCGGGCGAAGGACGGGCCTGCGGATGTTCCCACCATTGACGCCGCCGAGGCTGAGGTGGTGGCGGGCAAGGGGATCGTGGGCGACCGCTTCTTCGGCAAGGCCGCCCACATGGACGCGGCGGTGACCCTGTTCGCCGTCGAATCCCTCGAGGCCATCGCCGCTGAACTCGGGGCCGGGCCGTTTGACCCGCTGGCCACCCGGCGGAACGTCATACTCCGTGGCGCGCAGCTGGCCCCGCTGGTGGGTGCGGACTTTGCGCTGGAGTCCGGCGGGTCGGTGGTCCATTTCCACGGCGGCCGGCCCGCGCACCCGTGCGCCTGGATGAATGAGGTGCTGGCCCCGGGCGCCCATGCATCGATGCGGGGACGGGGCGGCATCCGCTGCCGGGCACTGTCCGGCGGCCTGCTGCACCGGGGACCGGCCGTGCTGGTCAGCCCCGTTCCTCTGGACCCCGGGCAGGCCGGCGTTCCGAGCCTCCTGCGGCCTACCCGGCTGCCGTAGCGGCGCCGTTCAGGGGACAGGTTCAGGCAATCATCACATCAGGGCTGTGGCATTGGCGGGCGATCCGGTCCCGCCGGTGATGTTCAGCGGTTTGATGGTGATGAACGCGTCCCACTGGCCGGCGCCGCGCATGTGCCGGGCCAGCGGTCCGAGCCGCCACAGCTCCCCCAGCGGCATGCCCAGCTTCGCGAGCAGCTGCTGGTGCATCATGCCATGGTCATTCGGGGCCGAGTCCCGGTACGGGCTGGAAGGAACTGCGGGCAGGCATTCGAAGGCGAAGTTGTCGGCCGCGAGGAGCGCCAGCCGGTGGTCCCAGGCCCACGCGACAAACTCCTCCGACTGGGCAACGCCGGTGGCCCGCCGGCCCTCCCGCATCCGCTGCTTGTCTTCCTGCGGCAGGCCCAGGAACCACTCGCACCAGCCGATGTGGAGCATCAGGATGTCGCCCTGCTGGAGAGTCACGGACTGCGCATCCAGCACCGCCTCAATCAGGTCAAGGCCCAGTGGTTCGCCCGCGGCATGGTCAATGGGAGCACCCTGCCCGGCCCGGTACCCGGCAAGGTCCAGCAGCACTCCCCTGCCCGCGATGGGGGTGTCCGCCCATTCCTGGATGCCAAGGTCCGGCGTGCCCTCGCTGATGCGGTGGTCCGGCGTGCCGTTGTAGAAGCCCACGTCGTCGGCCCGGCGGTGCCGCAGCCCGTCGATTTGCGTGGACCCCTGAAGGTAGTACCCGTCCAGGAAGTCGTCGCGGTGGGCAGGGTGCGAGGAGTAGATGGTGTGCCGGGGAGCGCCGCGCTTGAGGGACATTCCGGGATCGAAGGCATCGGCCGGATAGTCCAGGCCAAAGGCGCGGCCGGTGCGGATGCAGTTCCGCGCTTCCAGCACCGCCTGCGGAGTAATGAACGACGGCGTCCCGCGCGTTGCGTCCGGAAAAAGCCCCCAGGAGGTGCCCGCCAGGGCCCCCTCCCGCTCCAGCAGCCCGGCGAACGTTGGGTAGTGTCCGTCTTCGGCGGCAGGACTCACCGCGCCCCTGCTTCCTGTGGCTGTTCCTGGTTCTGGTGGCGCTTGTAGCTGAGCAGGAACCCTGCGATGGCGCAAATGGACGCCGCGATGCACATGGGCGCCTTGATGGTGTCGTTGAGCAGTGTGAGCCAGTGCCCCTGGCCGGCCACCAGCGCGATGGCCTGCCCGGCCACGAGCACAATGCCGCCAAGCAGCAGCGCTGCGAGGGTGAGGACGAAGAGGACTTCGATGGCCCTTCGGATGGTGTGCATGGTGGTAGTCCTTAGATGGGCAGGATGCCGAGGATGATCAGGACGCCGATACCGAGCAGCGGCAGGGCGTAGTGGGTGAGCAGCCGAAGGAACGTTTTGATGGGGTCCACATCCGCGATTCCGCACGCCACGTACAGCGGGGCGCCTCCGGGCGGGACCGCCGCTTCGCAGGATGAGAAGACCAAGACGGCCACCGCGGCTGTGGTTGCCGGGACGCCTGCTGCCACCAGCGCGGCAACGCCGACTGTTCCAACGGCGGCCATGGTGGCCGTTGCGGACAGCGGTGCGGCCACGGCGATGACGATCAGCCCGATCAGGATGGCCAGGAGCCACAGCGGCAGGTTCATCCCGTTCAGCAGTTCCGTCATCTGCTGCGGCAGCCCGGTGGCTGCCAGCGCGTTGGCGCCGGCGAAGGCGAACACCACGGTCACTCCCACAATCCCGAAGCGCGGCGCCGAGTCCTGCAGCAGCGCCCACCACGCCCGCCCATCCCCGGGCAGCTTCTTCCGGCCCAGCAGGAGGCCTGTGATGATGAGGACCACGGGAATCCACACAATGACGCTGACAGCCTTGGTGACATCTCCCCCGGTCCAGTCCGAGAGACCCTTGGCGATGGCGCCGGAGGTGATCACCAGCGGGATTGCCACCACAACGAACAGCAGCAGCGTGGCCCAGCCGCGGCCGAACGCCGCCGGGACGGACAGCCGGTGCGCTGCATCAAGCGGTGCCATCCCGCTTTTGCGGATCAGGAGCCAGGTGACGATCAGCCGGTGCAGGAAGCACCACAGGCCGCCGAACAGCAGCGGCAGGACCAGCGCGTTGATGTCCAGGAGGGGCCCGACGGTGGCGGACCCGACCAGGACGAACATGGAGGCGCTGAACGGAAACGTGATGCCCATCCCCGCGTTGCCGGCCACCAGGGTTGCTGCCGCGGGCTTGTCCAGCCTGGATTTCTCCATCCATGGGATTGTGACCGAGCCAACCGTGGCGGCGATGGCGGCCTGGTTGTGCACCACGCTGCCCAATCCGGCCGACGCCACCGTGGACACCCAGGCCGGCCCGCCTTTGACTCCGCCGATCAGTGAGTTCAGCAGGTCGATCAGCCGGTCCAGCACTCCCGTCCTGTCCAGCAGGTACCCCATGAAAACGAATGCCATGGTGGCGTAGACAATCTCGTCGGTGATGGCGGAGTACAGCGCATCCCAGCCGATCCGGGCCGCTGCCGTTCCGGTGAACGGCAGCACCGCGAGGAAGCCGAGGATCATGGCCTCGCCCACGCTGCGCTTCAGCACGGTGGTCCACAGCAGGATCACGGCAAGGTAGGCGCCGAGTGCCCAGATGCCGATCATGCTGCTGCTCCTGACGGCGGGACGCCGGTTAGGTGGTGGTTCACGTAATACCCGTTCCTGATTCTGCCCGACTCTGCGGTCAGCGCAAGGCTGGTGCCGTTTCCTGGGCTATCCGTGCCAGCGCAGCGGCGGAGGCCGCGGTCATCTCTGCCGGCACTCCCAGGTCCGCCAGGTAGCTGGCGGTGTCCTGCATTTCCTTGGACCGGCGCACCGCGTGCTTGGCAGTGCCGGTGAGGAACCTGTCGATGACGGCCTGGCCGTCGCCAGCCAGCTGGCTGGCGATCTGGGCACGGATCCACTCTTCCAGTCCTGCGGCGCGGCCGGCGGTCACGGCCTCCACCACAACCGACGCAAGGCCCTTCATCAGGACGCTGCGCAGGAGCTTGTGCGCCATGGCCGCGCCCGGCTCACCCTCGGCAATTTCGACGGCGACACCCAGCGGGGAGAGGAGGTCCGCCACGGCCTGGGCTCCGGGCCCGCTGACCATGAGGGGCGTCTTCTCCCCCAGCGCGGAGACGGGACCCAGGATGGCCACGTCGGCAAAGTCGGCTTTGCCGGGCAGCTGTCCGAGCTCCTGCATGACGCCGGGCGAGGACGAGGTGAAGTCCGCGTAGCAGCTGCCTGCATCCAGGACCGGAAGGCACTCCTCGGCCACGCTGCGCGCCGCGGCGGCGCCGGTCATCACCAGGACGATGCCGGCCCCGGTGCAGGCTTCGGCTGCTGTTGCTGCGCGGGCGACGCCGGCAGGGGTGGTGGGCGCAACAGGGTCAAAGCCCGTGACGTCATGGCCTGCGGCGTGGAGTGCCGCGGCGTAGGTGGCACCGGCTTCGCCGAGCCCAATAACGGTTACCGCTGTCATGGTTCTCTCTGTCTTTCTTGCTCTAGGAACGGGCTGCCACGATGGCTTGCCGGCGGTTGGTTTCGTCGGCGAAGACTGCTTCGGCAGCCTCTGCGACGGCGGCGGCCTGGTCCCGGGGAACCACTACGACGCCGTCGGAGTCGCCGACAATCACGTCGCCCGGCAGCACGGGGACACCGCCGAAGGCGAGGGGTGTCCCCAGGCGGAAGGGGCCGTTCTTGTACGGGCCGGCGGGGGAAGTAGCCCGGGCGAAGACGGGCATGCCGATCTCACCCAGCGCCTCGGCGTCGCGCGCTGCTCCGTCCAGGGCGAAGCCGGCGATACCGAGGTTGATGGCACGCTCGCCAATGAGCTCGCCGAGCAGGGCGCGGGACGGGTCGCCGCCGCCGGCGACCACAATAACGTCTCCGGGCCGGGCCAGCTCCAATGCCTTGTGGATGCCCTGGTTGTCCCCGGGCCGGGTCCACACCGTGAAGGCGGGACCGGCGAGGACGGCACCCGGCCAGATGGCCTGGATGCCGGAGTCCGCAACGCCGAGCCGGTCCATGGCGTCACCAATGTTGGCGGCCGGAAGCTTGGCAAGGCGGCCAACCACGTCCCTGTCCGGGCGGGGGAAGTCGGCGTCGATGGTGTCAAGGGCTGGGGTTGTCATGATGGTTTCTTCCGTCCGGTGATTGTGGGAGGGTCAGTCGGTCTTCTGGACCAGCGGCAGGACCTTCTTGAAGTCCTCTTCCTGTCCGGCCCAGAACTGCTTGTAGTCCTCGCCGGAGAGGTAGCTGGTCTGCAGGCCCAGGTCGTTCATCTTCTGCACCACGGCAGGGTCTTCGATGGCCTTCTGGATTGCCGTTTCAAGCTTCTCCGCCACCTCGTCAGGCAGTCCGGCGGGTGCTGAGTAGCCGCGGGCGGTGCCTGCAATGAGGTCGTAGCCGGCTTCCTTGAACGTGGGAACGTCCGGCAGCGAGGGTGCTTTTTCGGCGGACATGACGCCCAGGACGCGGGCCTTGCCCTGCTTGGTCAGGTCAACCACGTCGCTGACGTTGGCCACGAGGATGTCCACGTGCTTGCCCAGGAATGCAGTGGTGGCCTGGGAAGCGCCTTCGGAGAAGTGCACGGGAGCGAACTCAGAGCCGGTAGCTTCCTGGATCTGCGCCATGGCGAAGTGTTCGCCGGTCTGGAGCCCGGTGGTGCTGGCGGTCATGGATTTGGGGTTTGCCTTGGCGGCGTCCAGGAGTTCCTTCAGCGTTGTGTAGGGGCTGTCCGGCTGGACTGCGATGACGGTGGGGTCGATGACCTGGCGGGCGAGGGGCTGGAAGCTGTCGCGGGTGTACTTGGCGCCGCGGGCAGGGTCCAGGGGCGAAACGACCACGGACGGGGAACCGGTGGCACCAATGGTGTAGCCATCGGGTGCGGCGCTGGTGAGCTGGGTGTAGCCGATCTGGCCGCCGGCACCGGGCTTGTTGATGACCTCGACGTTCGTGCCGAGTTCCTTTTCCAGGATCGGCTGGATGAGCCTGGCGGCCGTGTCCACTGCACCGCCGGAGGAGAAGGCCACGACGAGCTCGACCGTCTTGCCCTTCCGGGGGAAGTCGTTGGCGGAAGCGTTGGTGGCTCCGGCATTGGCGCCGCAGCCGGTCAGGGCGATCAGGGATGCAGCCGCGATGGCGGCGGCGATACGCGGACGGGTTTTCATGGTGCTTCTCCTTTGAAGGGGTGTTGGGGGTAAGTGCGGGGTGGTTTAGGTTTCGGGGTCTTCGTTGAGCGCCTTCGGCTTCCGGAGCTTGAGGAGCGGGCTGAAGATGATCAGCAGTCCCAGGCCGATCAGGACCGCGGAGATGGGACGACTGGTGAAGATGCTGAAGTCGCCCTGGGAGATTTCGAGGGATTCGCGCAGCGAGCGTTCCATCAGGGGGCCGAGCACCAGGGTCAGCACCATGGGCGCCAGCGGGATGTCCAGATGCCGGAGGGCCAGGCCCAGGAGTCCGAACCCGATCATGACGAAGACATCGAAGACGCTGAAGTTGATGGTGTACGCGCCGATGACCATAAAGAGCAGGATCAGGGCGGTGAGGATGGTGGTGGGAACCCGGAGGATGGAGGTCCACAGTCCCACCAGGGGAACGTTCAGGACCAGCAGGAGCAGGTTGCCGATGAAGAGGCTGGCGATGATGGCCCACGCAATTTCGGAGTGTTCGGTGAAGAGGGTGGGTCCCGGGGTGAGGCCCTGCTGGAGGAAGGCTCCCATCAGCACCGCGATGGTAGGTGACGCCGGGATGCCCAGGGTGAACAGCGGGATCAGGGCGGCGTTGGCGTGGGAGTTGTTGGCCGTTTCCGGACCGGCGACGCCTTCGATGGCGCCCTTGCCGAGTTCGTTGCGGTAGCGGGAAAACTTCTTCTCGGCACCGTAGGAGAGCAGGGATGACACGGAGCCGGTCATGCCCGGGATGAGTCCCAGGCCAAACCCGATGCCGGTGCCGCGGGCCATGGCCGGGGCACTGCGGCGCCATTCCTTGCCTGTGGGAAGCAGGGAACGCAGGTTGGGGGCGTGCACGTTGGGGGTGGCGCTGCCTTTGCGGTAGGACAGCAGTTCGGACAGGCCGAAGACACCCACGATCACGGCGACGAAGCTGACGCCGTCCAGGAGCCGGTCCATGCCGAAGGTGAACCGGGGTGCGCCCGCTACGGGGTCGATTCCCACCATGGCGATCAGCAGGCCGAGGGCGCCGGAAATGACTGCCTTGACCATGGATTTGCCGGCGAGGGCCACGAGCAGGGAGATGCCCACCACCATCAGCGCGAAGAACTCGGGCGGGCCTACAAGCAAACCCAGTTCGCCCAGCGGTTTGGCGGCCGCCACCAGGCCCAGGGTGGCGATGGTGCCGCCCACGAAGGATCCGACGGCGGCGATGGTCAGTGCGGCGCCGGCCTTGCCGATCCTGGTCATGGCGTAGCCGTCAATGGTGGTGATGGCAGAGGCAGCCTCACCGGGGGTGTTCAGCAGGACGCTGGTGATGGTTCCCCCGTAGGCCGTGCCGTAGAAGATGGCGCAGAGCATGATGATCGCTCCGGTGGCGTCCAGGTTCAGGGTGAGGGGGATGAGCAGCGCGACACCGGCTACCGGACCGATGCCGGGCAGGACGCCGATGATCGTGCCCAGGAGGCAGCCGAGGAAGGCGAAGAGCAGGTTCTGCCAGGTCATGGCGGCGGCAAAGCCGCCCATAAGTTCGTTGAAGATATCCACGTTCAGAGTCCGATCGTGTTCAGCAGGGGGAAGGCTGAGACGGGCAGGGCCACGTTAAGGCCGTAGTTGAAGGCGTAGAACGCGCCTACGCTGCCGGCGAGTGAGGTGATCAGGGAGGAAGGCCAGGCCCTGCCGCCGCGCAGCTTCAGGTGGTACATCAGGAAGAGGAACATGCTCAACTGGAAGCCGAGCAGGTCCATCACGGCCGCGAGGACCACCAGGCTCACGACGACGGCAATGACCAGTCCGCGGTCCACGCCTTCGGCCGTTTCGCTCGGCCGCCGGAGCTCCTGGAGCAGCCAGACGACGGACATCGCGGCAAGGACGGCGCCCATGGCGAAGGGGAACAGGCCCGGGCCGGGGCCCAGCGACGTCCACAGGCCGAGCTCAATCGAACTGACCAGGACGTAGACGCCGACGGCGGCGAACGCGCCGATGCCGGCCAGCACAGACGGTGCCACCCGGGCAGGGCTTTCGGGTTTGGCTGTGACTGACTCCGTTGTCATGGATTCCTTCTCACTGTGCGTGCTTTCACTCCGCGTTGGTGTATTTCACAGAATGAAACTATATTGCGTACAGAGAAATAGTGACAGCAGACACACCTACTGTCAAGCGCAAGGAACTTACATAGAATGAAAGAATGGCGATGACGACATCAACGGAACCCGCGGCTGAGGAGGGCCCCAAGGCCTCCAACATGCGTTCCCTTTCAAGGGCCTTGGAGGTTTTCGCGGAACTCCAGCGGGCCGAGCGCCCGCAGCGCCTCAGTGATCTTGCCAAGACCTGCGGCATGAGCCTCCCGACAACCCTGAGAATCCTGCGCGTGCTTCAGGATTTCGGCATGGTCAGCCAGACGGACAAGTCCTACCGGATTGGGCCGGCCGTCCTGCCGGCCGCGAGGAGTTTCCTGGAAAACGATCCACTCGTGGTCGCGGCCCGTCCCATCCTGCAGCAGGTTGCCTCCCAGACCGGACTGACGGCGTCGCTGTACACGCGGCTGGGCTTCGAGCGCATCCTGGTGGCACGCGTGGATGGCGAAGCGCCCCTGCGTTATGACCTTCCGCTGGGCAAGCGCCTGCCCCTCACACTGGGGGCCGCGGGCAAGATCCTGCTGGCTTCATGGTCCGATGACGAGCTTCAGCAGGTGGTACGGGCGGCTGTTGCGGCAGGCCAGGAGGACCCGGACCTCACGGCAGCCGAGCTTCGCTCAAGGCTGCCGGAGCCCGGGGCCGAGTACGCGTACTCCGCTGATGAGCGCGCCACGGGAGTACTCTCGGTGGCGGTTGCCGTGCCCAACAGGACAGGGCGGCCCCCGAGCGAGTCGATTTCGCTGACCAGTCCCGTCGAGGCAGCCAGCGAAGCAACACTGAAGGCCGGAGTTCCGGAACTGCGGCGTGCCGCAAGCCGGCTTTCCGAGCTGCTCGAGGGCTCGGTGTACTGAGTGGCAAGATCATGGGCACCGAACGCCTGCTCAAAGCGTCTCGACGGTGGTTTCCGCGCAGCCGGGCGTTCAAACTGTCGGAGGCCCAGCCTAGACTTTCTGGCATGAGCGAAAACAAGGAAACCATCGGCAGCTCTACGCCTGAACCGGACGCAGGCCTCAACCGGGACCCGGAAGATTGGGTGACGGGAGATGAACCCATGACCGCGGCGCAGCGGAGCTACCTGGACACGCTGGCGCGGGAGGCAGGGGAAGAGCTCCCGGCGGACCTCAGCAAAGCGGAAGCGTCCAAGCACATCGACAGGCTGCAGCAGCGCAGCGGCCGTGTAACCGGAAACGGGCCCGGCAGCTAGCAGCGCCGGACCCGTCTCAACAGGAAAAGGTGGCTACCAGGCCTGGTGTTCGCGCGTCAGGCCGAAGGGGACCGTCTCGCTCAGGGCCACCGTGAACTTGTCCGCGCCGTGCCGCGTTACAAGGATGCCGTGGCGCTTCTCAGCGAGGGCGTGGGCCTTGGCAGCGGTGACAGCGGCGTCGAGCTCGCTGTCCATGCTTGCGCGGTCTGCGACGGTCAAGGTCAGAGGAAAATTGGCGGTCATGGGTCTAGCCTTAGTGTTTTAGGGGTGGGACAAACGCCGTTCCGCTCCCCCAAGCTACCGACGCGGCAGGGCATCTTACTGCCCAGTTCATAATGCCCTAGCATGGCCCCGCCAGCAACTTGAAAAATCAAGTAATAAAGAAGCGCAGGTCAGCGGCGTGCGCTCCTGTCAGCAGGCACAGCAATTACGGGCCCCGAGGGGTGGTCACTTAGAGTTGATGGGGAGTGGAAGCTGTTTTTAAACGCCTCCAATGCCCCGGAGAAGCCTCCCGGCATGACCCGTGCACCACTGCGCAACGACCTGTCTGTGCAACGACCTGACAAGGATTCCGCCATTTCCACCGACGCTTTCTTCGGCAATCTCACCCGGATCCGCAACGTCATCCTCCCGGCACCGGTCCGCGACCGGCTGAACACCGGCCGCGGCCTCCTGGGCGGGTTCATCGTGGTGCACCTTGTTTTCCTGGTCTTCGCCGCCTCGCACTCCCTCCGCGGTGAGGCGTTCAGCGACACCTTCATCTACCGCGACTGGGCCATGGCCGGCTTCGACGACGCCAACCTCACCGGCGGCCCCAGCCCCTGGGTCTACCCCATCCTCGCGCTCATCCCCATGGCCATCGCCGGCATCGCCGGGCCCGGACCATTCTTCTTCCTCTGGGTCCTGATGACCACCCTCCTCAACGGCTGGGCCTTGCTCAAACTGACCGAACGCGGCCGCACCAAAGAGGCCATCCCCGCCGGCTGGTGGTGGCTTGTCTTCACCTTCATGATGGGCTGGCTGGGCTTCGCCCGGGTGGACGGCCTCACCGCCCCGCTGGTGCTGGTGGCCCTCGCCTACGGCGTGCACCGTCCCTTCATCGCGTCCGTCCTGCTGGCCATCGGCACCTGGGTGAAGGTCTGGCCGGCCGCCGTGATGCTGGCCCTGTTCGCCGTGCTGAAGAACAGGCTCCAGGTGGTGCTGGCAGGAATCGCGACGACGGCGGGCGTCGTTGCGCTTGCCGCCGCGGTTGGCAGTGTCCCCAAGCTGCTGAACTTCCTTACCCAGCAGGGTGACCGCGGCATGCAGCTCGAAGCCACCTTCACCACCCCGTGGCTTTGGCTGTCCGTCCTGAACATCGGTGATTCGCGGATGTACATGAACACGGACATCAACTCCATGCAGGTGGACGGCCCCGGTACCGCCGTGATGTCCGTCCTCATGCAGCCCCTCCTGATCCTCGCCGCACTCCTGGTGGCCGGCCTGACGTTCTGGGCCTTGCATAACGGAAAAGCCAGCGGGGGCGTGGACCGCACCGAACTCCTCCTGGCCGGCGCCCTCACGCTTGCCACGGCATTTGTGGTCTTCAACAAGGTGGGCTCCCCGCAGTTCATGGTGTGGCTCGCCCCCGCCGTCGCGGTCGGACTGGCGCACAGCTGGCGTGAGTGGCGCGTCCCGGCCGCCATGCTGATCGTCATCGCCGTCGCAACGTACTTCATCTACCCGCTGTTCTACGACGCCCTCAGCCACAACAACCCGTTGATGGCCCTGGTGCTGACCATCAGGAACGTCCTCCTGGTGGTCCTGTTCCTCTGGAGCGTCCGCCGGCTGTATTCGCTGGGCAAGAAGACACCGGCGGCAACCCCCGCGCTCAAGGAGTCCTGACATTTCCACGAGGTTCTTTGACCGCCTGGTCAGCATCCGCAGCAGGGTCCTTCCCGCAAAGGTGGTGGACTGGTTCGCCCGCCCCTCCAGCGTGTGGTGGGGCTTCGCCGTCGTCCATCTCTACTTCCTGGGCTGGATGGCGTCCTTCTTCCTGCACGGCGATACCTTCAGCGACACCGAGCAGTACCGCCAGTGGGCCATGGACGGCTACAACCCCGCGGACCTCGACGGCAAAATCAGCCCCTGGGTCTATCCGGTCCTGGCACAGATTCCCATCTTCCTCGCGAACATCGCGGGGCCAGGCCTCTACCTCCTGGTCTGGTTCCTGCTCATCGCAGCCCTCAACGCCGTCGGGCTTTTCTACCTCACCCGCGGACGGCGGAAGGCCAGCGGAATAGCTCCGGCCTGGTGGTGGCTCTTTTTCACCGTCTTCATGGGCTACCTCAGCTTCGCCCGGGTGGAAGGCATCACCGCCCCCATTGTCCTGATCGCGCTGCTCTACGCCGCCGAGCGGCCGGTGGTGGCGGGCATCCTGCTCAGCATCGCCACGTGGATCAAGGTCTGGCCGGCGGCCGTGCTGGCACCCATCGTGATCGCCAGCCACAAGCGCATCCAGGTTGTCCTGTCCGGCGTCGCCGTCACCGCCGTCGTAGCCTTGGGCACCTGGCTTTCCGGCGGCCTGCCGCACATCATGGACTTCCTCACCAACCAGGGCGAGCGCGGCATGCAGCTGGAGGCCACCTTCTCTACGCCGTGGGTCTGGCTGAGCGTCTTCAACATCGCCAGCTCCAAAATGGCGGACAACACAGCCATCAACTCCACCGAGGTCTACGGCCCGGGAGCCGGCACGGCGGCGTTCCTGATGCAGCCGCTGCTCATCCTCGCCGCAGTGGGGGCCGCCATCCTGCTGGTCCGCGCAATGAAGCGCGGCGCCGAGCGCGAGGAACTGTTCCTTGAAGGTTCCCTCATGATGGTCACCGCGTTCATCGTCTTCAACAAGGTGGGCTCGCCGCAGTTCATCATCTGGCTGGCGCCGGTGATCATCGCGGGCCTTACGCACGACTGGGAGCGCTGGAAGGTGCCGGCAGCCCTGCTGATGGGCATCGCCATGACCACCTTCGTGATCTATCCGCTGTTCTACACGCCGCTCATCCATGCGCACCCCGTGATGGCGGCCATCCTCACCACCCGCAACGTGCTCCTGGTGGTGCTGCTCTGGTGGTCCGTGAAGCGGACGGCCGAGCTCGGCCGGAAGACGCCGTCGCCGGTGACCGCGGGTGCGTAGCTAGCGGTTGCCCGCGTTCTGCAGGCCGTGCCGCCGCTCCAGGACCCAGCGCCAGCCGCGCTTCGCCAGGTCCAGCGGCCTGCCCTCGATCAGCAGCTTGCGTGTATGCACATCGAGGAATAGAAGGTAGAACGTGAAGGCAAGGGCCGTCACGAACGCCAGGGACGACGCATCAATGGGCAGCTCCACGAAGGACCACACGGAGAGCTGGTCCTGCGCGCCGAACACCACAAAGAACGTGACGCCCACGTACAGGGACCGGATCTGCCAGTCGTCCCGGATCCCGGTAACGGCCAGGAACGGCAGGAACCACAGGATGTACCAGGGCTGGATGATGGGCGAGAGCATCACGACGGCGGTGAACGCCAGCGCCATCCGGCGCACCGCCCGTGAATAGTCGCCGCGGAACATCAGCAGCAGCACCAGCGCGATGGCGGCCCACTTCATGCCGGTCCGCAGCCAGGTGGCGAGTGTTCCGCCCGGGAGGCCCAGCGCGTTCGCGAGCATTTCCACCTGCTGGCCGAGGAAGCCCGAGGGCGAATAACCGGTGTAGCCGGGGGTGGGGTCCATGATGGCCCAAGTCCAGCCGATCCCCAGGTTGTAGGGGATACCGCTCAGGAGCAGCACGCCGAAGCTGATGCCCGCCGTCGCGCCCCACATCAGGAACTTGCGCGGCCACGACGCGGAGGCACCTGCCCACATCACCCCGATGAACGGCAGCAGCAGCACGGTGATCGGCTTGATGCCGATGGACGCGGTGACCAGGAGGATGCCCAGCAGGTAGCGGCGCGTGGCGGCGAAGTAGGCGCCGGCCACGGCGAGGCCCACCATCAGGGCATCGTTGTGGGCGCTGGCGATGAAGCTGATCAGGAACAACGGATTGGCAACGGCGATCCACAGCGCCCGCGCGCCATTGATGCCGTGCAGCTCCGCAAGCTTGGGCACGTAGATAACGCACAGCAGCACGCCGACGCCGGCCAGCAGGCGGAAGAGCAGGACGGACACGTCCGGCTGGGCTCCGGTCAGCCCCACCACGCCGCGTGCCAGCCACAGGAAGTACGGGCCGTACGGCGTCCGGTTTTCCGCCCAGGCCGGATCGGCACCGAGGGCAAACCAGTTGTTGAGCGTGGAGATGCCCACCTCGTAGGGATTCTGGCCCTCCATCACCAGCCGGCCCTGGCCCGTGTACGCGTACACGTCCCGGGAGAACACCGGCACGCAGAAGAGCAGTGGCAGGGACCAGGCAGAGATGGCGATCACCACGGAACGCAGCGAATTTTTTCCCCAGTCCGCAAGCCGCTGCCCCAGCCGCAGCCAGGACCGCATCAGCACCATGGCGCCAACGGTCAGCAGGATGGTGGAGACGGTGACGCCCCAGCCTTCGGTGCGGAGCGCGATGACCAGCGGCTGGCGGATCATGGGTGAACCGTTGGCTATCCAGCCGGTCCCGATCGAACCGACAAACATCATGAGGGAGCCAACAAAACCTTCAATGGTGGCGAGGTAGGCGTGGCCTTTTGCCGGGCCGGAGGCCTTGACGGGCGCGCCAGGCCTGCTCTCCGAAGTCCCGAGGTGTGACCCGCCTGCCGTCATGATGTCGTCTGGTCCCCTACTTCGAATACGGCGCTGGTTGGACCAGCATGAAGGCCGCCCTGCAACCCGGCCATTTTATCAGCCGCCTTCCGTGCCGCCCCGGTCCATGTCCCCCCTTGCAGGCCACAGTTTGACAACGGGGTCCGGCAGGCTGCGGGAGGGTGGTGGCCGGTTACGTCATCCGGTCGCTGCGGGCAGTCCGGTTCCTGCCCAGTGACTTGGCCCTGTACAGGGCGGCGTCGGCCGAGGCGATGAGCTCCTCCACGTCGGGGGTCCGGGAATCGTAGAGGGAGATCCCGTAACTGGCGGTGGGCATCTCCATTCCGTTCACCGTGGGGGCCGACGCCAGGCGCCGGCTGATTTCCTCGGCGATCAATTCCGCCCGTTCCGCGCTGGCCCCCGGAACAAGGAGGACGAACTCTTCCCCGCCGTACCGCCCCACCAGGTCCGTGGACCGGACGGTGGCGGTGCAGGCGTCCGCGAAGGACTGCAGGGCAAAGTCCCCGGCGGCATGCCCGTAGGTATCGTTGACCACTTTGAAGTGGTCAAGGTCGGCCAGGATCAGCGCCCCGGAGCCCTTGGTGATGTCATGGTCCGTCAGCTGCTCGGCAGCGAGGTCCAGGAAGGCTTTCCGGTTGAGCAGCCCGGTCAGGTCGTCACGGGACGCCACCACCCGGAGGGCACGGGTCTGCTGTTCGCTGCTCAGGGCGGCCATGCTGAAGGAAACCACCACCAGCAGGACCATGGTCACCAGGGTGGTCACCGCGGAACCGAAAACTGTCACGAAGGTGGGCCCGTGCTGGCCTTCCGCCAGGAAAACCAGCCAGCGGAAGAAGTAAAAGACAGCCAACCCACCAGCCGCCACCGCCATGGGAACCCTGACGCGTGAATATCCGGGTTCCAGGCGCCACAGCTCGCGCGACGCGAGCCCGATGGAAAGGCTCATGGCGGCCAGGAACACCGGACCGCCGGACCATGTGTTGGTGGCCGGGTTGTCCAGGACGGAGGCAATCAGCGTGACCAGGGGGATGCCCGTAAACGCCCACTTCGGCGGCGGCACCGTGCGCAGGGAGCGGGCGCCTGCCCAGACCGCCACACCGCCGTGCACCAGCATCACGTTCCCGAGCGGGTTGGCCCAGATCTGGTGGGGAGTGCCGTCGAGCAGGAAAAATCCTGAACCGGCCAGGAAAAACACCAGCGCCAGGCACCACCAGCCGCTGTACGGCGACCGCGTGACCCGGTAGGCGGAAAAGTAGAAAAGGACAACCAGCACCAGCGCCATCAGGCCGAATGCGATCCGGAGGGTCGCCGTGTCCAGAGCCATGTTTCCGAAGTCCCCCAAACGCCCGAAATGCTGCCTGCCCCCAGTATCGCACCGCACTCCCCCAGGCAGCAGCAGAACCCGCACCATGAGAAATACGCGACGGACCACCTAGGGTGGTTCATAAGCATACGTACCATCAGCATACGGACTACCCGAAAGGCCGGCCATGTTCCTCCTCTTTGGCTTCAAGACGGTACAGAAAGCACTTCAGGGCAAGGCGGCGAGCTGCCAGTACTGCCGCTCGTTTGTCCACCACCACCTTGAAGAGCGGGCCACCAAGTTCACCCTGTTCTTCATTCCGGTGTTCACGACGTCCCGGAAGTACCTCATCACCTGCAGCAACTGCGGGTACGTCTCATCCATTTCTGCACGCGAGAAGAGGGCACTGGAGCTGCAGGGCTGACAACCGCGCGCACTGGATCCGGCTTTTCCTGCCGGGGGTCTGGCCCCCGGCGGAGGCCGCGACTAGAGTGGGTCCCGTCCCCTGCCGTGGCTTGGCAGACCAGGGGATCCCCGAGGGAATGGAGGTGGTTTTGATGACTGCGATTGCCGCGCGCCGCGAGCGCCCTGCACCCATCAACCAGACCATTTCCCTCGACTGCACCGGCCCCGCCTGATACTTTTTCCGGCGGCGTTCCTCAGCCTGGCTCCGCCAGAGCTTCCTGGTGCATCGGGGACCTTCCCGAGGTAACCACAGTGAATACTTCTTCAGGCAACGCCCTGGACAGCACCACAACCAACAATCCTTTACGCACTGACGGACCGTCCGGCTACGGGTACACAGCCGCGGTGGCCCACCATTTTGATGCCCACCCCATGCCGGAAGCGAGCGGCCGGGGGCGCGTGGTCCGGGTAGACCGGAACCTGCTGCTGGTGGCCGTGGACGGCGAACTCCTGCACCTGCCCTACCCGCTGACCGGCGAGGCTGCCGTGACCGGCGACTGGGTGTGGATCGGGCCCAACCGCGCCGGGGAGCGCCAGGTCCTGGGCGTCCTGCCCCGCCGGTCTGAGCTCAGCCGCAAGCGGGCGTTTGAGGACTCCTCCGCCGCGCAAGTACTGGCCGCCAACATGGACATGGTGGGCGTGGTGGTGCCGGTGGACCGGCCGCTCACGCACAACCGGCTGGAGCGGACCCTCGTTGCCGCGTGGGACTCCGGCGCCACTCCCCTGGTGATCATCACCAAGGCGGACCTCGCCGAGGTGGCGGACGACGTCGTCGGGAAAGTCATCCTGCAGGCCGCCGGCGTGGAGGTGGTCACCACCTCGGCGGAAAGCGGCGACGGCATCGACGAACTGCTGGGCCGCATCCCGCCCGGCGGGACCATCGTGCTCCTGGGACCTTCGGGGGCGGGCAAGTCGACACTCATCAACGCGATGGTGGGGCACGAGGTCCAGCACACGGGTGCGGTGCGCTCCGGTGACTTCAAGGGCAAGCACACCACCACGTCCCGGGAACTGGTGCCGCTGCCCAACGGCACGGTCCTCATGGACACCCCGGGGGTGCGGGGCTTCGGGCTGTTCGACGCCGAGGACGGCCTGGGCGAGATGTTCGCGGATGTGGAGGACCTGGCCGCGAACTGCCGGTTCGCGGACTGCTCCCACCAGGGCGAACCGGGCTGCGCAGTCCAGGACGCCATCGCGGACGGGACGCTTACCGATCGGCGCTGGCACAGCTACCTGAAGCTGCAACGCGAGCTGGCAGCCCTCGCCCGGCGGAGCGATGTGGCAGCCCAGCGCGCCTACCAGCGGGAGTGGCACCAGAAGGTGGTGGCGGCCGGGAAGTCGCAGCGCTGGGCCGAGCGCGGCATGGCCGAACGGCAGGAACGCTCCGGCGGCAAGGACCGGAAGCGGCGCTGACCGCTCCGCGGCGTCCTGCAGACTGCAGGGCGCCGCAGTCTGCGGTCCCTGCTACGCCTTTTCAACCCACTGGGACCGCCATTCAGGCGCCTCGAAGGCCTCACTCCAGTACGCCGTTTCCCTGGCAATGCGGCCGTCGCGAAATTCAAAGATGAACACCGTCTCGTACTGCGGTCCGCCGTAATCCAGCAGCGCTTCGGCGATCACCAGGTTTCCACCACTGAGCATCCGCCGCGGCGTGATGGTGGGCAACTGCGGGAAGGCGTTATAGATTTCCCTGCGGTTCTCCGCGCCCCGAACAACTTCCCCGGACTGCGGCCAGTGCATCACCGCATCGTCATGGAACAGCTCGTCCATGACCTCAACGCGGCGGTTATTGAGGCATGCAATCAGCCGATTGACCACGTTCTCATTGAAGCTTGTTTCTGCCACGGCCTGGACCTGATTCCTGGAGGATTTTCAACTGATGCGTTGCATTGTCCTCTTCAGGCCTGCCCTGCACCACGGGCCATGTCCGCCAGCGCTGCCTAGAGTTCCCGCGCCGGCTCTTCCGGCAGGGCACCCTCATCCTCCTGGTGCCGCTTCAGGTTGAGCAGCGCCAGCGCGAGCCCACCCCAGACGGTCACGATCGCAATGATCATCATGGTGATGGCGATGGGTGTCACAGCGCTGCCTCCTTTGCGTCTTCCTCCACCAGGGCGTCATACTCGGGATCGTCATGCGCCTTGGACCTGCGGCTCCAGGGGATGAAGGTCAGCACCAGCGCCACCAGCACAAGCGCCCCGGACATACCCCAGCCAAACACGCCCACAAACCACTCCGGATACCCCTCGTAGGTGGTGGAGATCTTGCTGATGAACTCGTTGGCCACCATGTAGATCAGCGCCAGCGGCACAACAGCTGCCACCAGCACCATCCACGTCCCGCGCATCTTGACAGTGGAGATCCGGTTCAGGTGGGCGGACAGCAGCGGGAGCTTGCGCAGGAACCAGGCAAGCACCACTACTGTGACCAAGGCGCCGAGGGTGATCCCGAAGCTGTTGACGAACGCGTCGGAGGTGTCCAGCAGGTACAGGCCGGTCGCGGTCGGAAAGAATGCCAGTGAAACGGCGGCCACCAGGATGCTGACCACCAGGGAGGCCTTGACCCGGCCCCAGCCGAGCTTGTCCTGCACGGCGGCAACGATGACTTCGAGCACGGAAATCAGGGACGTGATTCCCGCGAAGACCAGTGATCCGAAGAACAGCACGCCCATGACCGCTCCAAAGGGCGCCTGCGACACGATAGTGGGGAAGGCGACGAAGGCCAGGCCGATTCCCTGGGTCACCACGTCGTTCACTCCGGTCCCCGCCGCCTGGGCCATAAAACCAAGGGCGGCAAAGACACCGATGCCTGCCAGGATCTCGAATCCGGAATTGGAGAACGCAACCACCATGCCTGAGCCGGTGAGGTCCGTCCTGCGCTTCAGGTAGGACGAATAGGTGACCATGATCCCGTAGCCCACGGAGAGCGAGAAGAAGATGTGCCCGTAGGCTGCAGCCCATACGGACGGGTCGGCGAGCGCGGACCAGTCGGGAGTGAAGAAAGCGTTGAGGCCTTCGGCTGCCCCTGGGAGGAACAGCGCCTGGATCACCAGGAGGACGAACATCACCACCAGCAGCGGCAGCAGGACGGCGTTTGCACGGGAAATGCCCTTGCGGATCCCGGCAACCATGATGAGGATGACCGCCGCCCAGATCAGCAGCAGCGGAAAGAACACTGACGGGACGAACTCGAATCCGAGGCCAGGCGCCTCGGCCACTGCCAGGAAGTTGCCGAAGAAGAAGCCTTCGGCGTCATCACCCCAAGCCTCCGTGAAAGAAAAGATGGTGTACATCAGTGCCCACGCGATGATCACCGCGTAGTAGGCCGCAATCACGAAACAGACGAGCACCTGCCACCAGCCCAGTGGCTCCGCGGCACGATGGAGCCGCCGGTAGGCCAGCGGGGCGGAACCGCGGAATTTGTGCCCAACGGCGTAGTCCAGGAAGAGCAGCGGAATGCCGGCCGACAACAGCGCCACCAGGTAGGGGGATCAGGAACGCGCCGCCGCCGTTGTCGTAGGCAATGTACGGGAAGCGCCAGATGTTGCCGAGGCCCACGGCGGAACCGATAGCGGACAGGATGAAGAGCCGGCGGGAGGAGAAGGTTTCGCGTTTGACCGGTGTGTCCGGGCTGGCCGGGGAGGAAGTGCTCATGTGGTGCTCTCTCAGCTGGCGGTGGAGGTGAGTTTCGCGGACTACTTCCGGACTTTACTGCTGCCCGTGATCTCGCGGAACCCCTGCTTTGCCGCAGTCCGGATTCGATGGACCGTGGGCGGCCTTGGGCCGGCCGGAGTAGGGTTCCGTCATGGACATCATCCTGGTTCCCGGCTTCTGGTTGGACGCTTCCTCCTGGGAGGAGGTGACGCCGGCGCTCGAGGCCGCAGGACACCGCACGCATCCCCTGACTTTGCCGGGGCTTGAAAGCGTGGACGCCAACCGCGCCGGGATCGGCCTCCACCAGCACGTCGTTGCCGTCACGGCTGCCGTGGATGGCATCGAGGGAAAGGTGGTCCTGGTGGGACACTCGGGCGGCGGCGCCATCATCCATGCCGTGGTGGACGCCCGGCCAAACAAGGTGGAACGGGCCATCTACGTGGACAGCGGCCCCCTTGGCGAGGGCGGGGTCATCAATGATGAACTGCCGGCCGACGGGGACGACGTCCCGCTGCCGCCGTGGGAAGGGTTCGAGGACGCCGACCTGGTGGACCTCGATGACCGGCTCCGCGACGCATTCCGTGCGCGTGCCATTCCCCAGCCCAAAGGCGTTGCCTACGACCAGCAGCACCTCCACGACGAACGCCGCTACGAGGTGCCGGCCACCATCATCGCGTGCGAGTTCCCCTCCGCCATGCTTCAGGAATGGATCGCAGCCGGCCACCCGTTTGTTGCCGAACTGGCCCGCGTCCGCGATGTGGAGTACGTGGACCTGCCCACCGGCCACTGGCCCCAGTTCACCAAGCCCGCGGAACTTGCCCGGGCCATCCTGGCGGCGGTGGAGCGGACAACTGCCAGCTAGATTGAACGGACCACCTGCCGAGGAGTCCACATGCCGCGCCCCCGATCCCCGCTCCTTTCCGTCGACGCCATCGTTGGCGCCGCCCTCTCCCTGGTGGACGCCACCGGCGACTTCAGCTTTCCCAAAGTGGCAAGGGAACTCGGGGTCAGCCAGGCGTCCCTGTACAACTACATCGACAACCGCGAACACATCATCGAGCTGATGCGGGGACGCGTTTTTTCCGCCCGGGACCCCCTCGATACCCAGTACCTGCCCTGGGACGAGGCGCTCCGGAGCCTCGCCCACAAATACCGCGACTGCCTGGTGGACCACCCCCGGCTGGTGCCGCTCCTGGTGACCCAAACCGTGCAGGACCTCGGTGTAATGCGCATCTACGAGGACATGGCCATCGTCCTGGGCAAGGCCGGCCTGGCCACCCCTGCAATCGTCCCGGCCATCACCGCACTGGACTACCTGGTCCTTGGTTCGGCGCTGGAACTCACTGCGCCGGACGTCGTCTGGTCTCCCCCGCCGGGGCAATTCCCGGCACTGTCCGCCGCCATTGCCGACCTCGGGTCGCCGGCGGAACGCTCGGACACCGCGTTTTCCTTCGGACTCGAGACACTGCTGGCCGGGATTAGGGCGGTCACAAAAGCAAGTTTCTGAAAGGCTTTCACAAAAACCCTTGTGCTGGCGGCAAGGCATCTTCATAATAAATGAAGGCCATTCATTTTGTGACGGTCTTCACTCCATCCCAGCAAGGAGAAGCCCATGTCCCCGGACGATAACCACACAGGGCGCGTTCCCCTCACCGCCACCAGGGCGGTTTCCGTATTCGGCATCAGTGTTGTTGGCTTCATGACCGCCAACCTGGTGCCCGTCATGATCGTCGCCCTGACCGGAGAACTCGGCTTTTCCGATACAGAGGCGGGCACGCTGATGACGGGCTCGCTGCTCGCCTGCGCCGTCGCCTGCCTGCTCACCTCCAAGTGGGCTGCCGCGAACGGGCGGTATACCGTGGCCCGCGCCGGACTCGTCCTGACGGCGGCAGGCTTCGGCGCCGCCGCGTTCATTCCTTCCGCACCCGTCGTCGTCGCCGGCGTCCTGATTGGCGGCCTCGGAGCGGGCGGCGCTGTTTCGACAGGCGGTGCCGCGCTCGGCGCCCTCCGCAACCCTGACCGCGCTTCCGGCATCAGCGGCTTTGCCAACCGCGCCATCGTTTCGGTGGTCCTGTTCATCATTCCCGCGCTGGGCGCAGGCATGGGCAGCGCCTTCGGCCTGCTCGCGGGCCTCGCCCTGGCCGCCCTCTTCACCACCGCCTGGCTCCCGGACCGTCCCGCCAGTTCCGACGCCGCGCCGCTGGCAGTCTCCGCACCGGCCAAAAATTCAAAGCCCACCACCCTGGCGGGCATCGGCCTGCTGGCCTGCTTCGCCCTCTGGGCACTCAGCGAGGACTCCCTGTGGGCCGTCGCGGCCACCATGGGAGCCGACCAGGCGCAGCTCGACGAGACCGGCATGGGCCTGGTCCTGAGCCTCTCCACCCTGGGCGGACTGCTCGCCTCCGGGCTGGTGGGACTCGCCGGGCGCAGGCTCGGACGGACCGCACCGCTGGCCGTGGCACTCATTGCCGGAGCCGCACTAAAGATGCTTTCCGGAACCGTAACGGATCCCAACCTGTACATCGCGGTCATCATCGCCTGGAACACCATCTACATCCTGGCCTTCATCTATATCGTGGCAACCGCCGCCGCCCTGGACGCCTCCGGGCGCTGGTCCGCGCCGGTGCTCGGCGTCTACCTGATCGGATCCTCCTTCGCGCCGTTCTTCGGAACCTTCGTTTCCACTGCCGCAGGGTACGACGTCCTCGGCTATGTCCTGGCCGGGATGACCCTCGTCCTGATGGTTCCGCTGCTCCTCATCTCCCGGATCTCCGTCCGGACCGAAGAAGCCGCCGCCGCGCCGCCGTCGGACATCAACAAAGCAGCCATCGCCTGATGACCCGCCCCTTTATGAAAGAAAGCACTCCCTTGCCTGCACGCACGCTCTATACCAACGCCACCGTCTTCACCGCCGACGGCTCCCTTGCGGAGGCCTTCGTGGTGGAAGGCGCGCGGTTCCTTTACGTCGGCCATGAAGCCGACGCCCGGAAAACCGCCGGCGAAGAAGCCGTTGAAG
This sequence comes from Arthrobacter sp. RT-1, assembly GCF_003367205.1. Taxonomy (NCBI): domain Bacteria; kingdom Bacillati; phylum Actinomycetota; class Actinomycetes; order Micrococcales; family Micrococcaceae; genus Arthrobacter; species Arthrobacter sp. RT-1. The sequence continues at coordinate 11,795 of NZ_QRGQ01000010.1, read as the reverse complement.
TGGACCTTGCCGGCGGCTTTGTCCTGCCAGGCTTCATCGATGCCCACACGCACCTGCTGATGATGGGCCAGGCCCTGAAGAAGGTCCCCCTCCGCGAGGCCGCGGATCCGAAAGATCTGCAGCGCCGCCTCCGCGAAGCCGCTGCCGCCGGCGATGCCCCCCGGATCCTGGGCGCAGGATGGCTCTACAGTTCCCTGGACGGCCAGCGCCCCACCCGGGAGCTGCTGGACGAAGCCGTGCCGGACCGTCCCGTCTACCTCGATGCCAACGACCTGCACTCGGTCTGGGTCAACAGCGCAGCCCTGGCCGAACTGGGGATCGATGACAATACTCCCGACCCCATCGGCGGCCGGATCGGCCGCGACCCGGCCACCGGGAAGGCCGACGGCATGCTGTACGAGACCGCAGTCCAGCAGATCGTCTGGCCCGCCCTGGCCGGCTACCTCACGGACGAGGACCGCGACGCCCAGCTGGAAGAGGCCTTCGCGAACTACCTTGCCGCGGGTGTCACCGGGGCCGTGGACATGGCCGTGCAGGACGATGACCTTGCCGCCTTCCGCCGGGCCATGGAACGCCGGAACGGTACACTCCCCATCAGAGTCAAGGGACACCTCCTGGTGGAGCGCCACGAGTCCGAGGCCGACAACCTGGCGCAGGTGGCGAAGGCAGCATGGCTCGCCGCCGAGCTCGACGGCGGGTGGCTGCAGATCTGCGGCATCAAGCTGATGGTGGACGGCGTCATAGACAGCTGCACCGCCGCGATGAAGGAACCGTACGCCGACGGCAGCACCTGCGAACCCATCTGGGACCGGGAAGCCCTGACCCCCGTGGTGGCAGCAGCGGACGCCGCGGGCCTACAGATAGCCCTGCACGCCATCGGTGACGAGGCCTCCGACATCGCGCTGGACGCCCTCGAGGAGGCCTACCTCCGGAACGGTCCGCGGGACCGGCGGCACCGCATCGAGCACCTGGAAACGGTCACCGAGGCCAACGTGAAGCGGCTGGCCGCCCTCGGGGTGGTGGCCTCCATGCAGCCGGTCCACGCGGACCCGGCCATCCAGGACAACTGGCGGAACGTTCTTGGCGACCACCGCATCGAGCGGGCATTTCCCTGGACGGAGTTCACGGATGCCGGCGCAACCCTTGCCTTCAGCACCGATGCACCCACCGCCCCGCACCAGCCGCTGCCCAACATGTATGTCGCCTCCACCCGGCGTTCGGCACTGGATCCCACCCTTGAAGCGAACCTGCCGGACTACGCCGTGGAGCTCGCTGAGGCGTTGTGCCATGCCACCCGCGACGCCGCCTTCTCCTGCAGGGCCGAGGAGCAGCAGGGCCGGATCGCGGCCGGCTACCTTGCCGACTTCACCGTCCTGGACACCAACCCGCTCCAGGCAGACCCCTCACAACTGCTCACCAACCACGCCCGGCTCACCGTAGTGGGCGGCACAACAGCGTACGACGCCGGCACGGCCGCAGCGTCCCGCCGCACCGCAGCCGCATAAAGCGCAGCCGGAAACAACCAGAAAGAACATAGGAAGACAGATGAAACCAGCCCCCGCCCCCGCAGAGGCCGCAACGGCTTTCGATCCGGCTGCCACCGGCTCCATGCCTGCCGAATGGGAAGCCCATGACGGCACCTGGATGGCTTTTCCGCCGCCTAACGAAACCTTCGGCGAAGTGGGCAGCCCCACGCTCGACCGCGCCCGGGCCGCCTGGACTAACGTAGCCCGCACCATCGCCCGCTACGAGCCGGTCACCGTCCTGGCCGATCCGCGCGATGCCACCGCCGCACGGGAGTGGCTGGGTGACGGGATCACCGTGATGGAAGTCCCGCTGGACGACGCCTGGCTGCGTGACAGTGGACCCACGTTCGTCCACCGGCCGGACGGCTCTCTGGCCGCCGTCGACTGGATCTTCAACGGCTGGGGTGCGCAGGAGTGGGCCGCCTGGGGCAATGACCAGGAGGTGGCCCGGGCAGTATCGGCGGAGGCCGGGGTTCCGGTGCGGCCCAGTTCACTGGTCAATGAAGGCGGCGGCTTCCATGTGGACGGCGAGGGCACCATCCTGCTCACCGAGACGGTCCAGCTGGATCCGGGACGCAACCCCGGAGCCACGAAGGAATCGGTGGAAGCCGAAATCCACGCAGCCCTGGGCACCACCAAGGCCATCTGGCTGCCGCGGGGCCTGACACGGGACTATGACGAGTTCGGCACGCGCGGGCACGTTGACATCGTGGCCGCCTTCGCCGGCCCGGGCACCGTCCTGCTGCACCGCCAGGATGACCCGGCCCACCCGGACTATGAGGTCTACCTGGAACTCCGCTCCGTCCTTGCCGGTGAGGTGGATGCCAAGGGCCGTCCCCTTCGGATCATCGACGTCCCCGCACCCACCGTCCTGCAGGACGAGGAAGGCTTCGTGGACTGGTCCTACATCAACCACTACGTGGCGAACAACGCGGTGGTGCTGTGCGCTTTCGACGACCCCAACGACGCCATCGCCGCCGGCATCCTGGAACGCGCCTATCCGGGACGGACCGTGGAGCTGGTGGACGCCCGCGACATCTTCGCCTTCGGCGGCGGCATCCACTGCATCACCCAGCAGCAGCCCGCGCCCGCACCGAAGGGAGCTCCGGAGTGATCCCGTTCAATATCGTGGAAGCAGGCATCACCCGGCTTCGTGCAGCCCTCGAGGCAGGTGAGGTGACCAGCGAGGAGCTGGTGCGCCTCTACCTGCAACGGATCGAGAAGTATGACTCATCAGGCATATGCCTGAACGCGCTGGTGGTGATGAACCCGGAAGCGCTGGCCGAAGCCAGGGCATCGGATGAGCGCCGGGCCAGGGGCGGCATCCTGGGACCGCTGGACGGCATCCCGTACACCGCCAAGGACAGCTACCAGGTAAAGGGCCTGACCGTCGCCGCCGGGTCCCCCGCCTTCAAGGACCTCGTGGCGCAGAAGGACGCCTTCACCGTCGAACGGCTGCGGGCCGGGGGTGCCGTCCTCATCGGGCTGACCAACATGCCGCCCATGGCCAACGGCGGCATGCAGCGCGGGGTATACGGCCGGGCGGAAAGCCCGTACAACGCGGACTACCTTACGGCCGCCTTCGCCTCAGGGTCCTCGAACGGGTCCGGAACAGCCACCGCGGCCAGCTTCGCAGCCTTCGGCCTCGCGGAGGAAACCTGGTCATCCGGCCGTGCGCCGGCGTCGAACAATGACCTCTGCGCCTACACCCCGTCACGGGGCGTGATCTCCGTCCGCGGCAACTGGCCGCTGGTCCCCACCATGGACGTGGTGGTTCCGCACACCCGGACGATGGACGACATGCTGGAAGTCCTGGACGTGGTGGTGGCGGACGACGCCGAAACCCGCGGCGATTTCTGGCGCGTCCAGCCCTGGGTCCCGCTCCCCAAGGCATCCGAAATCCGCCCTGACTCCTACGTGGAACTGGCGGTTCCGGACCGGGCCGCAGCTGTCCGCGTGCTGGCCGGTAAGCGCGTGGGCGTTCCGAGGATGTACATCAACGCGGACCCGGACGCCGGTACGGCAAGCAGTCCCGGCATCGGCGGACCCACCGGGCAGCGCATCCGGACACGCGCCTCCATCATCGGGCTGTGGAACGCGGCAAGGCAGGACCTTGAAGCCGCCGGGGCAGAGGTCATCGAGGTGGACTTCCCCGTGGTCTCGAACTACGAAGGCGACCGTCCCGGCGCGCCCACCATCGCCACCCGCGGCCTGGTCCCGCCCGAGTACCTGCGCCGCGAAATCGTGGACCTGTCCGCCTGGGCATGGAACGACTTCCTCGACGCCAACGGCGATCCGCACCTGAGTCGCCTGGCCGACGTCGACGGCGCCGCGATCTTCCCCGCGCCGGACGGATCGCTGCCGGACCGCTATCACGGGTTCGACGACGACATCAGCGACTATCCCGCCTGGATCCAGAGGGAGGGGGTCCCGTCCCTGACGGACATCCCGCATCTCAATGACGGGCTCAACGGACTTGAAGAAACCCGCCGCGTGGACCTCGAAGAGTGGATGGACGGCCTGGGCCTGGACGCTGTTGTGTTCCCGGCGGTTGCCGACGTGGCGCCCGCCGACGCGGACCGCAACGAGGCATCCGCCGACCTCGCGTGGCGCAACGGGGTATGGGTGGCGAACGGGAACCTGGTTCCCCGTCACCTGGGCATCCCCACCGTCACCGTTCCCCTGGGAATGGCAGCGGACATCGCCATGCCCGTGGGCCTCACCCTGGCCGGCAGGGCCTACAGCGACACCGACCTGCTGCAGCTGGCCGCGGCCTTTGAGGCCACCGGCACGCGCCGTGTCCCGCCGCCCCGCACCACGTCCCCGGAAGAGGCTGAAGAGGCCTGACGGCCGGCTGCGCAAGAGGCTACGCTGGTGGCAGTGACTTTCCCATCCTGCCTGTGACCCACAGCCTTCCGCAGTTCCCGTCGCTCCCCACCGGAGCGGTGATTCCGCGTGCCCGGGAGGGGAACCCGACCACGGGTTCCCCTCCTCCCCGCACCAGCATCGGAACCACTTTCGGGAGACCCCATGAACGCCCACCCAACCCCCGGCACAGCTGCACCCATCCTCGAACAGGATGCGCTGCGCCCTGACTGCTCCAGCTGCTTCGCGCTCTGCTGCACCGCCTTCGGATTTACCCGCTCGGCCGACTTCGCCATCGACAAGCCGCCCGCCGCACCGTGCCCCAACCTGGCCACGGACTTTTCCTGCACCATCCATGACCGGCTCCTGCCCAGGGGCTTCCGCGGCTGTACCGTCTTTGACTGCTTCGGTGCCGGCCAGGCGGTCAGCCAGCGCCTGTTCAACGGCATCAGCTGGCTGGAGGCGCCGGAGTCCCAGCAGGCCATGTTCGCTTCCTTCAAAACCATGAAGCAGCTGCACGAAATGCTCTGGCACCTTGCCGAGGCTGAGGCACGGACATTCAGCCCGGACTTCGCGGACGAGGTCCACCGGCTGCGCTCTATCCTCCAGGCCGCGGCCGACGGCCCCGTGGAGGACCTGCTGGACCTTGACCTCGAGTCCCTCCATCAGCGCACGGGCGGGATGTTGCGCGAGGTCAGCGAGGAGGTCCGGGCCGGCTATTTCGGCGGGGAAAACAGCACTGGCACAGGTCTGCGGCCCGGTGCAGACCTGGCAGGTGCCAACTTCCGCGGCGGGCAGTTGTGCGGGGCAGACCTCCGCGGGGCCTGCCTCATCGCCGCCGACCTGCGGGGCGCGGACCTCACGGACGTGGACCTGCTGGGTGCCGACCTCCGCGATGCCAGGCTCGACGACGCCGACCTCTCCGGCGCGCTCTTCCTCACCCAGGCGCAGGTCACCTCAGCCCGGGGCACCTGGGCCACGCGGCTGCCGCGCATGCTTTCCCGCCCCGGGCACTGGGCCAGGAAGGACGCGCCGGGCCCGGAGCAAAAGCACTAGCAGGAGCGGCCAGTACCCTGCCGGGTACTGGCCGCTCCCTCACAAAACCCGACGAGAAACTACTGGTCAGAGGTGCGTGATCCCGTTCCAGTCCCGGGCTCGCCTTGACAGCGCATTTGTTAGCGCTGACAGTAAGGGGAGCCAATTCGACCCCAAGCGGAAAGCCGACCGAATGAAGAACTGGGCAGGAAACCTTGAATACGCCTCAGCCGACGTCCGGCGGCCGGAGTCCGTGGCTGAGCTCGCCGAGGTGGTGGCCCGCTCATCGCGCGTGAAGGCGCTGGGTTCCCGGCACTCCTTCAACCGGGTGGGGGATACCGACGGCGTGCACATCCTGCTGGATGCCCTGCCGCAGCAGATCGACCTCGATTCAGCCAAGGGGACGGTCCGGGTCAGTGGCGGCGTGAGCTACGGTGCCCTGTGCCGCACCCTGGAGCAGTCCGGCGCCGCAATTCACAACCTTGCCTCGCTGCCGCACATCTCGGTGGCCGGGGCAGTGCAGACCGGAACCCACGGCTCCGGCGTGGACAACCAGTCCCTGGCGGGCGCCGTTGAAGCCATCGAACTGGTGAGGCCCTCGGGCGAACAGGTGCGGTTGTCCCGCGCGGACGGGGACGAGTTCCTGGCAAGCGTGGTGGGCGTGGGTGCCCTGGGCATCGTCACCGGCCTGGAACTCGCAGTCCGCCCCAGCTTCCGGATGCGCCAGCGGGTTCTGGTGGACCTGCCATGGGGCCGTGCCCTGGAAAGCTTCAATGACCTCGTGTCCGGCGCCTACAGCGTGAGCCTCTTTACCAACTACTCCGGGCAATCCATTAGCCAGGCCTGGTTCAAGGCATTGGATGAAGAGCCCGCGCTGGCGGACCTGTTCGGCGCAACCGCCGCCCTCACGCCCCGGCACCCCCTGCCGGACATGTCAGCCGAGAACTGCACGCTCCAGATGGATGAGCCCGGCCTGTGGCTTGACCGGCTGCCGCACTTCCGCCACGAGTTCACCCCGAGCAAGGGCGAGGAGCTGCAAAGCGAGTTCATCCTGCCGCTGGAGCATGCACCGGCCGCAATAGAGGCTGTGCGCAGCATCGCGGACAGGCTGGCGCCCTTGCTCTTCGTTTCGGAGATCCGCACGGGCGCCGCGGACGAGTTCTGGCTCAGCCCCTTCTACCGGCAGCAGAGCGTGGCGCTGCACTTCACGTGGAAGCCGCTGCAGCCGGAGGTCGAGGCCGTCCTGCCGGAGCTCGAGGACCTGCTGCGGCCCTTCGGTGCCAGGCCGCACTGGGGGAAGCTGTTCTCGCCGGAGGGCCACGACTGGGAGCAGCTCTATCCCCGCTTCGCAGCCTTCCGTTCCCTCGCGTCGGCCCACGATCCTGAGGGCAAGTTCCGCAACGCGCTGCTGGACAGCATCCTGGGCGTACCCGCCTCCAGCGCCCGCTGAGCCGTTCACCCGCGCCGGTCCCCCGGCGCACCAAGGGTTAGGCTGGACAGATGAAACGCCGCCTTGCCGCCCTGTCCGCCGTCCCCCTGATGCTGCTGCTTGCCGGCTGTGGTGCCGTGGAGGAAGCGGCAAGCAACGCAGCAAGTGATGCTGCGTCCAAAGTCGCCACCGCTGCCGCCGACGAAGTGAAGCGGCAAATCTGTACCGTCATCGATGATGGCTTGGTCAGCGTGGAGGACAAGCAGGTGCTGGCAGGGTTGGTTTCCGCTGCCCGGACAGCGGGTGTGCCCACGGAAATTACGACGCCGTTGGGCGAGATTGCGGCGGCCGGGGACCAGGTGCCGGAAGGCTCGGTCAAGGCCTTGAGGGACGCCTGCTCGGCATAGGAACTGCCCCCGAAATTCCCTCTTTAGCCCCCTGCATCTTGGTGCTACGGTGAAATGACGAACTAGTAAGCCTGTGATACTAATCACGCGCGAAGGAGATCGTCATGGCTGAACGAGGCAACACCAAGCACAACTCCGAGCTGGATGACCAGATGCAGCACGAAACCCAAGGGGTGGTCCGCGGCAACCAGCCGGCACACGCGGAGGAATGGCGGGAGACCGAGCCGTTCCCGGACGACACGGATCCCAATGAGGTCCGCGAAGCCCTGAATCCCGTGGCATCACCGGACCCCCTCGACGATGAGGAGGGGGAACAGTGACCGGCAGCCTGAAGGAATACGCGGATCTGTACAAGCTGCCCGGCCCCTGGTGCACGGCCTACGTGGATGCCGGCACCGGGACAGTGGATACCCTCGAAGCGGCCGACGTCCGCCCAGGCAACGCACGCGCCCAGCTGGAGGCCCAGGGAGCGTCCGCTGCCGACCTTGACGCGGTGGAACAGTCGCTCCAGCCCGAAGCCGGGATTCCTGCCCCGGTCTCAAGGTTCGTCCTGGTCCATCAGGGCAAGGCGGAGATCAATGAAGTCCTCGCGGGAGACCGCGTACTGCCGGAGCGGATTTCGGTGGACCCCATCCCTGACCTGCTGCCGCTGGTGAAACACCGGCCCGAAGACCTTCCCTATGTTGTTGCCGAGGTCAGCCGGGAGCACGGCGAAATCAGGCTGTACCACGCAGGTGCCGGCGCTCCTGACAGCACCCGGGAAGTCCAGGGCGAAACCGAGCATGTGAGCAAGTTCCAGGGCGGGGGCTGGGCGCACCTGCGGTTCCAGCACCACACCGAGGACGTCTGGCGACGGAACGCGGATGAGGTTGCCGGTGAAATTGACCGGGTGGTGGCCGAGAGTGGCGCCCGGCTGATTGTCCTGGCCGGGGATATCCGGGCGCGCGGCCTGGTCCAGGAGCAGCTCTCGAAGGCCAGCCAGGACCTGGTATCGGTGGTTGACTCGCACACCCACACACAGGGTGCCGATGACGCCCTCCTTGATGACCAGGTCAACCAGCGGGTCGCCGAACTCTGGGCAGCAGAGCAGCAGGAGGTCATGGACCGGCTGGCCATGCAGGAGGGGCAGGCCAACCCCGAGTCCGCCACCGGGATCGGTGCCGTTGTGCATGCGCTTCAGCAGGCACAGGTGGACGTGCTGATCCTGAACGATGCAGCCCTGACCGAGCGGACCCTGCTGGCCCTCGACGCAGAACCGTGGATCGCCACCGCCGAGGAGGAATCCCTGGCGGCCAACGTCCTGGGGAAGGTTCCGGCACCTGCAGCACTTTTGCGGGCGGCCGCCCTGACAGATGCACGCGTCCTGCTGGTTCCCGGCCCTGTCCTGCCGGAGGGCGTGGACGTTGCCGCCCTGCTTCGCTGGCCGACGGGACCAGCCGCGCCTGCGTCGTCGTGAGCAAATTCGCTTTGCCACCCGCGAAAGTTAGTGATCGGAAGGTGAAATCGTGACTACAGCAAATGAAAACCCTGACGCCGTACCAGGACTGATCATCCCGGAGGAGGACGCACTCCCCCAGCCCACCCGGACGGGCCATGGAAAAATGCCTGAAAATATCGACGACGACGCTTATGAGGCGGCAGCCGAGCAGGAGCGGGTAGCAGCGGGCCTTGCCGACTACGCGCCTGGCGACGTTCCGCCGGCCACCGACCCACTGCCCCCGGAGGCATCAGAAGAGGCCGATCTCGCCCAGCGCGGCCTGCTCGGGGAAGATCAGGAAGGCCAGGGATAGACACTCTAAACCGTGGTTGAGCCTATCGAAACCGAGCCGGGTTTCGACAGGCTCAACCATCGGCGTTTAACCACTGCGTTCTATTCAGGACTGGGAATCCTGGTCCCAGTCCTGATGCTGATCCGGTCCGCGCCGGCCGCCGCGACCCGTGTGCTGACGGCGCACAGAACGGTGTTCGGGCGCCACAAACGGTACAACTTCAGGATCGTGGCCCGCCGGCAGCGCCTTGACGAATTTCGACAGTTCCTCCCGCAGCACCTTCCAGGCAATGCCGGGATCATCCGGATAGGCATTGATTTCGGCCGCCCGGGCGGCCTCCAGGGCTGCGTGCCCATGGTCTGTCAGCTCCACTTTCAATTGCCGGCGGTCTGCGGCGTGCCGGGTCCGGGTGATATGCCCCGAAGCTTCCAGCCGCGTGAGTACCCGGCCCAGCGTCTGGCTCTGGACGCGGACTGCTTCCGCCAACTGCTCCTGGTTCAGCGGTCCGGCAGCCAATCCTTCCAGGGCGATCACGGCAGCCCTCGTCAGGCCCAGGTGGGCCAACGCGTCATCCTGGCGCCGTTGAACCAGGCGCGCCGCCAGAGTGATGAGGCGGTAGCTGTTCCGGGCATCCGGATCGGGATTGCTGGTCATCGGCCGCGGCCTTCCTGTAGGTGGAAAAGTGCGGGGGTTGCCTCCGTTGCTACCTACCTACAATAAGCATGCTTAGCATCATATTCGCAAGTAGGCTTACTATCCATCGCCGCAACGGCGCCTGAACAGGACGGACATCTTCACTTGCCCCTTGCGCATCAAAAGGAAAGTGTGCTTAGTATCTAATTAGTAACCTTGCTTACTAACCGCCAGCACTGCTGGTTCTTGATCGCCAGCTAACCCTTCATGGAAAGAGAGCCCGATGACAGAGAACCAATGGCCCCAGACCCCCAACACCGCTGCGACCGATCCGTTCGGCGCATCAGAGGTAGGACCTGACCAGAGCTTCACCACCTCCGCCGCCCCGGCTGGAACCGTTCCGGCTGGATCCGGAACGTCAAAGACCCAGGCGGCCAAGGAAGAAGCTTCGAACGTGGCCGGCCAGGCGGCATCGGCAGCCCAGGGTGTAGCCCAGACGGCAAAGGAAGAAGCGGCCAACGTTGCGTACGAGGCGAAGTCCAGCGCCCAGGACCTGCTGAACCAGGCGAAGTCCGGGCTGAGCAGCCAGGCAGGCACCCAGCAGCAGAAGGCGGCCGAGGGTATTCGCACCATTTCCAGCCAGCTGCAGAGCATGGCTAACGCTCCTGAGCAGCAGGGCGTGGCCAGCGACCTCATCCGGCAGGCCGCCAGCAGCACCGAGACCGTTGCCTCCTGGCTTGAAAACAAGCAGCCGGGCGACCTGCTCGGCGAGGTCCAGCGCTTCGCCCGCAACCGCCCGGGCACCTTCCTGCTCCTTGCAGCAGGAGCCGGCGTGCTGGCCGGCCGCCTGACCCGCGGCCTTGCCGCAGGCGCCACCGAGTCCCAATCCTCGGTCCAGGGCTCGCCCTCGCAGCGGTCCGTGCAGCCCGGGGTTGCTCCGCTGCGGCAGGAGACCGTCTATGCCGCCGGCACTGACGACCTCTTCACGGAGCCGGTAGTGGGCTCCCGGGCGCCGGTCTCCACCTCGACGCTGCCCTCCGGCACTACGGAAGATACCCCCCTCCGCTTCGAGGATGACCCCTACCGCGATGAGGACGGCAGCTACCACGCTGCAGACGGCACGTACCGGTCAACGGAAGGACGCCAGCTGTGAGTAGTCAGATACCGGAGATGCCCCCGAGTGAGGCGCATCAGAAGGCGGATATCGCGTCGCTGGGTGAGCTGCTGGGTGATGTGACCCGGGACCTGTCCACCCTGATGCGCCAGGAAGTGGAACTCGCCAAGGCCGAAGCCAAGCAGTCCGCAACCAAGGCAGGAAAGGGCGCCGGGATGCTCGGCGGCGCCGGCGTGGCCGGACACTTCGTCCTGGTCTTCCTGTCCCTGGCGCTGATGTTCGCCCTGGGCGCCCTGATGCCGCTGGGCTGGGCCGCCGTGATCGTCGCCGTGATCTGGGGCATCATCGCCGCGGTCCTGGCCTCGATCGGACGCAAGGAACTCAAGCAGATCAAGGGCATGCCCCAGACCGGCGAAACACTGTCCGAAATCCCCCCAACCCTAAAACCAGGTGAGGTAAACCGATGAGCGATAACCCGGACGCAATCCGTTCAGACATAGAAGCCACCCGCGCACGCCTGGGCACCAACGTGGACGCCGTCGCGGACAAGGTCACCCCGTCCAACATCGTCCACCGCCAGACCGACAAGGTCAAAGGCGCTGTCACAGGGGTCAAGGAGAAAATCATGGGAGCAGCAGACACCGCCACCACCCGGGTCCAGGACAGGGTCCACACCGGCACCGAACACACCGGCAACGCCCTGCACAGCACCGGCGACACCCTCCACGGGGCCAAGGACACCGCCGCGGCCAAACTCAGCGACGCCGGCACCGCGATCTCCCACGCACCGGACCAGGTCAAAGCCAAAACCCAGGGCAACCCCCTGGCCGCGGGCCTGATCGCGTTCGGCGCCGGGATGCTCGTCTCGTCCCTGATCCCGGCCAGCCAAAAGGAACGCGAAGCGGCCGACCAGCTCAAGACCGCCGCGCAGCCCCTGGCCACCCAGGTCACCGACGCCGCCAAGGACATGGTCCAGGACCTCAAGGAACCGGCCCAGGAAGCCATGGAAAACGTCAA